>NZ_JBIMRC010000060.1:0-908 GCF_043945575.1 Enterobacter cloacae complex sp. 2024EL-00214
TGAAGTGGTCTACTTAATTTGGACACGACCTGAGGTTCTTTGTCTTTCCATCTCGGCAGGTGTTAACCCTCCGTTGTTTTTATGCGGCCTTACCCGGTTGTAATACCCACTCAGGTACTGAACCACATCCTTCACTGCTTCACTTCTGTTTCGGTAGCCTTCACGTAACAACCATTCCGTTTTAAGACTCCGGAACAGCCTCTCTGCAACGGCATTGTCCCAGCAGTTTCCTTTGCGACTCATGCTGAGTCTGATGCCGTACAGCTTCGCTATGTCCCTGTATGACATGCTGGCATACTGAGAACCCTGGTCAGAGTGGAACATTAATCCTTTTGGACGGCCCCGGTTTTCCCAGGCCATTGTAAGGGCATTCTGCGCCAGCTGGCTGTCAGCCACAGACGAGAACGCCCAACCCACCACTTTTCGCGCGTATAAATCCAGTACTACTGCCAGATACAGCCAGCCCGCTTGTGTTCTGATAAAAGTGATATCTCCACACCACACATTATCCGGTGCATTTACCGTAAAATTGCGACTGAGATGATTTTCCGCCAGATTAGACTGCCGGTTACACAGGCGATAGCGGTGTTTTCCGGGCTGCCTGCTCACCAGACCGGCTTCTTTCATCAGTCGCCCGGCCTTGTAACGCCCAACGTTTTCTCCTTCGCGGCGAAGCAGTAAAGACAACGTTCTTGCTCCGGCTGAGCCCCGCCCAAGACGGTGTAGCTCGGCCACCCTTCGCTGTAGGGCAATTCGCGTCGTATCCGGTTGTTTCTGGCGTTTGCGATGGTAGTAAACCAGACTCCGGCAAACGCCGAGGACCGCACAGAGCTCTTTTACGCTGTATTCCTGGCTCAGGGCGGCGACAAGTTTCAGGGCTTGCTGGCGTCCGACATCAGCAAAGCTGT
>NZ_JBIMRC010000061.1:0-779 GCF_043945575.1 Enterobacter cloacae complex sp. 2024EL-00214
ACCACCGTTTCCGTGTGATTGTTGTTCACCGTCGTCGTCCGGTCATGCAGCACTTCCGTCGTCATGTCCTTTTGCGCGTGCATGTACAGCTCTTCCTGACCCGTCGCATCCTCAAACCGCAGCTCATTAAATCCGTCGCCCTTGTACGTCTTTGAGCGTATCGTCATCTGCGTCTTTGTCCCCGGCAGGCTCCCCGGCGAGCGGTTATCCTGGTGGTACGTCCGTCCCATGATGACGGGCTGGTCCGGGTCGCCATTCAGGAAGTCCACGATAACCTCCTGGCCCACGCGGGGGATGGCAAGATTCCCGAACCCCGTTCCCGCCCAGGCCTGCGATACGCGCACCCAGCAAGAACTGTCCTCATTCCCCGGACAGTAACGGTCCCAGTGAAAACGTATCCGCACCCGGCCATGTTCATCACAAAAGATTTCTTCTCCCGCCGGGCCGGTGACGATGGCACTCTGGGGACCGTCCACGGAGGGTTTTGCCTGGGGAGGAACGCGGCATGTTCTGTCGGCAGGGATGACGTCAAAGTGGTTTTCCAGCGTGGTGCCTTCGCCCGGACTGCCGTGCAGCGCCTGCGGCTGGTTGCCGGTGAGGGTACTGCTTACCACCTGCCATTCCCGGTTCAGCGTCTCCGACGGGTGTCCCGTAAGCCGGAAGCGTTTTCCCGGGCACAATTCAGGGGAGTTACTGATGCAGGTTGCCGTTTCTGTATCATGTCGCCAGCCCTCCATCTGGTAACGCGCAAAGGCCTCTCCGTGCGCTTCGTCCTTGAA
>NZ_JBIMRC010000063.1:0-764 GCF_043945575.1 Enterobacter cloacae complex sp. 2024EL-00214
GACATGGTTGATGACGAAGAGCTGCTGGAACTGGTAGAGATGGAAGTTCGTGAACTGCTGTCTCAGTACGATTTCCCAGGCGACGATACTCCAATCGTTCGTGGTTCTGCTCTGAAAGCGCTGGAAGGCGAAGCAGAGTGGGAAGCGAAAATCATCGAACTGGCTGGCTTCCTGGATTCTTACATCCCAGAACCAGAGCGTGCGATTGACAAGCCATTCCTGCTGCCAATCGAAGACGTATTCTCCATCTCCGGTCGTGGTACCGTTGTTACCGGTCGTGTAGAGCGCGGTATCATCAAAGTTGGCGAAGAAGTTGAAATCGTTGGTATCAAAGAGACTGCGAAGTCTACCTGTACTGGCGTTGAAATGTTCCGCAAACTGCTGGACGAAGGCCGTGCTGGTGAGAACGTTGGTGTTCTGCTGCGTGGTATCAAACGTGAAGAAATCGAACGTGGTCAGGTACTGGCGAAGCCAGGCTCAATCAAGCCACACACCAAGTTCGAATCTGAAGTGTACATCCTGTCCAAAGACGAAGGCGGCCGTCATACTCCGTTCTTCAAAGGCTACCGTCCACAGTTCTACTTCCGTACAACTGACGTGACCGGTACCATCGAACTGCCAGAAGGCGTAGAGATGGTAATGCCAGGCGACAACATCAAGATGGTTGTGACGCTGATCCACCCAATCGCGATGGACGACGGTCTGCGTTTCGCAATCCGTGAAGGCGGCCGTACCGTTGGCGCGGGCGTTGTTGCTAAAGTTCT
>NZ_JBIMRC010000064.1:0-603 GCF_043945575.1 Enterobacter cloacae complex sp. 2024EL-00214
AGTACCAGCGTACGGCCCACAGAATGATGTCACGCTGAAAATGCCGGCCTTTGAATGGGTTCATGTGCAGCTCCATCAGCAAAAGGGGATGATAAGTTTATCACCACCGACTATTTGCAACAGTGCCAACCACCCGCACAGCGCGCTGGGATATCACTCCCCGAGGGAATACCGGCGGCAGCGGACATCGTTAACTTAAGATACAAAAGCTGTTCGGAGATGGAGGGTCAAGATCATGCTCATTTTCGAACAATACCTTCGTCTCAAATGTTATAAATTGTGAGACTCCTCAAAACGACTTCAAATGTAGTATCAGAAATCGTGATTTATGTCTAATGATACTTCATAGTATCAATATCGATTTGTGAGACCATTATGGCATTACTGGGATATGCAAGGGTATCAACCAGCCATCAGAAGCTGACAGTGCAAATTACAGAGCTGAAATCAATTGGCGTTAGAGATGACAGAATTTTGGCACTGTTGCAAATAGTCGGTGGTGATAAACTTATCATCCCCTTTTGCTGATGGAGCTGCACATGAACCCATTCAAAGGCCGGCATTTTCAGCGTGACATCATTCTGTGGGCCGTACGCTGGTACT
>NZ_JBIMRC010000065.1:0-581 GCF_043945575.1 Enterobacter cloacae complex sp. 2024EL-00214
CCTTCGATAAACTGGCCTTTCTCGTCGAACAGGAAGCAGCGGTCGAAATCACCGTCAAAGGCGATGCCCATATCCGCACCGTGCTCAATCACCGCGTTACGGGTGTCATCGCGACACTCCGGCAGCAGCGGGTTCGGGATCCCGTTAGGGAAATTACCGTCAGGCGTGTTGTGGACTTTAACGAAGGTCACCGGCACGTTCAGCGCCTTAAAGCGGGCTTCCAGCGCATCGACAACCGGACCTGCGGCACCGTTGCCAGAGTTGATCACCAGCGTGAGCGGTTTGAGATTCGCCACATTGATGTAGCCCAGCAGGTGGTCAATGTAGGCTTTTTGCAGGTTGATCTGCTTGTAGCTGCCGCGTTGTGCTTCGTTCACCGGCGGGAAGTCGTTAGCTTCCGCCAGACGCTGCACGTCGCGCAGGCCGGTGTCACCGCTGATAGGTCGCGCGCCCTTGCGCACCAGCTTCATGCCGTTGTAATCCATCGGGTTATGGCTGGCGGTCACTTCGATACCGCCGTCCACGCCAAGGTGGAAGGTGGCAAAATAGATCTCTTCGGTACCGGAAAGGCCGATGTCCAG
>NZ_JBIMRC010000066.1:0-556 GCF_043945575.1 Enterobacter cloacae complex sp. 2024EL-00214
CAATACAGCAGCGGGGGAAAGTCGAAACTCGGCAGGATCACAAAAGCCGGTGATTCGTATCTGCGAACGCTTCTGGTTCAGGGGGCTCGTTCAGTGCTTATTGGCGCCGGGAAAAGGACTGACTCATTCAGCCGTTGGGTTTGTATGTTGGTTGAGCGCAGAGGGTACTGGCGGGCTGTTGTGGCCATCGCCGCCAAAAATGCGCGGCTGTGTTGGGCATCACTACATTACGGTGATGATTTCCGGCTGTACTCAGTCAACTAAAGCTCGAAGCTGTATAACCATCTGACCTGCAATTCGTTGATGATAAAGGGTTAGACCCCGTGAGGCCTATCTGGCTATTGTACAGGATATACGTATCCGCTTAACGAACAAGAACCTCACGCGCGTCTTTCATCAGGGCCCGAATCGATGACGATTCATCATGGCCGTTTATAGTACCGCAGTCTCTCCCCTTTATTTTTACTGAAGAGCAGACAGAAACCATAAATACCGGCTTTGACATGCCGGGGAAGTCCTTATAGTACAATAATTTTCGATATCCAAACTGACCCCA
>NZ_JBIMRC010000067.1:0-544 GCF_043945575.1 Enterobacter cloacae complex sp. 2024EL-00214
TTTCAAAAACTCTGCTTACCAGGCGCATTTCGCCCAGGGGATCACCATAATAAAATGCTGAGGCCTGGCCTTTGCGTAGTGCACGCATCACCTCAATACCTTTGATGGTGGCGTAAGCCGTCTTCATGGATTTAAATCCCAGCGTGGCGCCGATTATCCGTTTCAGTTTGCCATGATCGCATTCAATCACGTTGTTCCGGTACTTAATCTGTCGGTGTTCAACGTCAGACGGGCACCGGCCTTCGCGTTTGAGCAGAGCAAGCGCGCGACCATAGGCGGGCGCTTTATCCGTGTTGATGAATCGCGGGATCTGCCACTTCTTCACGTTGTTGAGGATTTTACCCAGAAACCGGTATGCAGCTTTGCTGTTACGACGGGAGGAGAGATAAAAATCGACAGTGCGGCCCCGGCTGTCGACGGCCCGGTACAGATACGCCCAGCGGCCATTGACCTTCACGTAGGTTTCATCCATGTGCCACGGGCAAAGATCGGAAGGGTTACGCCAGTACCAGCGCAGCCGTTTTTCCATTTCAGGCGCATAACG
>NZ_JBIMRC010000006.1:0-266202 GCF_043945575.1 Enterobacter cloacae complex sp. 2024EL-00214
GGTCTGACGGCGCTTAGTGCTGAATTCACTATCGGCGAAGGTGAGTTGATGGCTCATGATGTCCCTCTGGGATGCGCTCCGGATGAATATGATGATCTCATATCAGGAACTTGTTCGCACCTTCCTTCGGAGACGCTGAGTTTTATAAATCATCTTGGCTCACGAACTGGAGCAGCGGTTGATATGCCATTGTCAAATCGCGAGGTCACCGTCCTGCGTTATCTGGCCAATGGATTATCAAATAAGGAGATTGCGGAGCAACTATTATTGAGCAACAAAACAATCAGCGCACATAAATCGAATATCTATTCCAAGCTCGGGGTACAGAGCATTGTTGAATTAATTGATTATGCCAAAGCGCACGAATTGCTGTAATCTGAATTCACTCCCTGCAACTTATATGAGTTGCAGGGAGTGCGGTCAGTTCTAATTATAATTAATCATAAAAGTAGCATCCGCATCGGCTCTACCTGGCTGCGGGTTATCTGCCGTGGCAATATAATTAGCATAAAATGACAACTCTGCATTTCCCCCGGCATCAACGGCAACCGCCTGACTGGCCTGCTGCAATGCCAGGCGAGTTTTATCTCTGTCGCGGATCTCCACGGCAACATTGCGGGCTGCACTGGCATCATTCAGCGCCAGCAGACTATTATCGCTTCCTTCAGCTTTACCCGAAAAGGTGATGGATGCTGAACCCGGCGGGCATCCGGTCAGTTTCAGCGTAAACGGAACGGGCTGCGTCCGGCTTCCCGCCGTACTGAGTTGTTTTGTCGGCCAGGTACCCAGCGTGACGGTTTTATCGCTGTCACTGCCTTCTGCCACGCAGGTGAAATCGACGATGTTGCCATACAACTCGATATTGATTTCCCCCAGCGCGGTGACAGCCTGCGCGTGTGTGTTAAGCACTAACAGCACCAGCGCCGCAAGGGATCGACTCCAGATGTTCATCTCGCCTCCTTAATCGTAATCCACGCGCAGATAACCGCGAGAGGAGAAACGTCCTTCCTTAGGCTTGTTACCCGTGATGCTGACCGGCCAGGCGCGGATCGCCACCTGTGCCTGGGCGCTATCATCCAGACGGAACGGTATTTTGCTGGTCAGGTTGTTGGGGATGAGCGGTGTACCACTTTCGTTAGCAACCACAAACCCCAGATCGGCGTTATCCGATACCAGCGCATTACCAGAGACTTTTTCGGCTTCGATTCGCATCGTCAGGTAAGCATTAGCCTCTACGTTGGTGCATTTGATGGCGATGGTTTTAGTTTGTGGCGAAACCTTCTGAGGGCGGTTTCCAGCTCCGGCCTGGCTGAACAGTGAGGCTCCAATGTCGCCAAAATCAAACTCGACGACCCTGCCGGCATTAACCTCACAGCTTTGCGGAACCTGAATCGTCCCGCTGTAGCTGATGGTATACACCGGCGTGTTAAGCGGATCGGACGACGTGGTGGTGACATACACCCGGAACATGGTCTGCTGTGGGATCACCACCATGTTGATAAACCGCCGCGTCACCCTCAGGCGAAAGACCAGCTTTGAATCTGTGACCGGAAATGCCTTGTTGTTCGGCACGTTGGGGTGCTGCCCCATCTGGATATAACTTGCTGGCGGGTAGAACGTGCCTGCGAAGTCATCGTGGATCTGCATTGCACCGTCAAGGTAGTCGTTGAGCTGCACATACTTATAGCTGTCGATCTCCGTCGTAACAGGTAGATCGGTGACATAACTACGCATAGTCGATTTTCCGGTGGTTCCCTTCGGGCAAATCGCGCTGACCCCCACCATCCCGGATTTTTGCGCCAGGGTGATAATTTGGCCCGGTTTGTTGTTGGAGCTGTTAAAAACGTTTGAGAGGTCATACGAGATGTCCTTCGCGACGCCATTCGAATTCTGGCACACCGTCGCCCACGCGGGCAGCGCGCCACACAGCAGGGCAACACCGGCTACGTTGCGGAAAATGTTCATCATTGGGTTCCTGTTAGCGATCACAGCTTGCCCCCGCCAGGGTAATGGCCTGGCTCTGGCTTTCAGGCGGTAAGCGATAGTGCGCACGACACTGGGACTGCATCCCGTTGCCCCACTGGATCAACAGTTCACCTTCCAGCGGTAGTCCGCTTAAATAAATTTGTCCGTCATCTCCCACCATGCTGGTCACGCCGCTTTGGGTTTCGCGCACTACGGCACCAAACGGTACCGGCTGGTTACCGCGCTTCACCGTCAGCAAAGCGCGCACGCCAATGCGGGTATCGAAGCTGGCACGCACCAGCGCGCCTTTGGTCGGTACCACGCTGCTCACGTTGTTTTCGATGTCGGTGTTGTTACTCATGGTGTTGGTATCCAGCGCTACGCGGTTGTAACGGTAGACCGTGGCATACGGCATCACCGCATAACCCCGCCAGTCCGTTTTCACCCCGGTCTGGTTTTCCACGCTGACGCCTGTTGCCCCCGGAGCTTTGATCAACACGTTGGTATCACCCAGTGGCTGGCTGAAGGTTATGCCATCGGCATGGCCCACCACGCCACCAGAAAGCTGCCAGTTGAGATCGTGCTGATCGCGCGAGTAGTTATACCCCGCGCCCAGCGTACCGTAGGTCGCCTGCCAGTTGGCACTGGCACTGCCGCTTGCACCGTTATTACTGGTGTGCCCCTGCGTGACGCTGTAGTTCAGGTTACGATCGTCAAGCAGCGTCCCGCTGACCCCGGTCTGCCAGCTGGTGTCACCGTCACTATTACGGCTTGCCGACGCCGTGGCGTAGGCTCTGTCGATCGCGTTATCGCGGCGATAACCGTGGCGGGTAAACAGACTGAACGGCACAGAGACGTTAAACGACGCGATCCTGTCCGTACCGTCGATCCCCACGGACTTGTTCCACGACCAGGACACGGAGTAGTTGATCCCCTGCACGCCGCCCGCGTAACCCAGCTGATACCAGACGTTCGACTCGCTGGTTCCCCAGTAGCTCTGCTGGCTGCCAGAGAGATACACCGAACCGTAATCCCCCAGCGACTGGGAAATATTGAGCTGGAAACGCCCTTTCTTATTCCACGTCAGGTTGTGATAACTCTGTACATCCGGCACGCCGTCATCATCCTGGATATCGCCATACTGATAACCTTCCATTGAGCGCCAGGCCACATCGTCCAGGGTATAGAACCCTTTCGTGGAGTAGCGATAACCCAGCAGCTGGAAGTTGGTTCCGAATCCGTTAAGTGACTTCGCGTAGAGGAAACGCAGCGACTGGCCTTCATGGCGGCTGTCGTCCGCGAGCTGGCTGCGGGCGTGGGTGAGATCGAGGGAAACCGCGCCCCAGTCACCGAGGTTTTTCCCGGCACCGATGGCCAGCGCGGTATAGCGCGACGCCAGCTGTGTACCACCGTAAAGCGTGTAGCCATCGGCTATGCCGGCAATCAACGTGCCCTGAGTGAAGAACGGCGTATCCTGCTCGCTATTACCGCTGCGGTAGTCCCCCGCCACCAGGTCATATTTCCAGCGTCCCTCACGTTGTAGCAATGGCACGGTGGAGTACGGCACGGTATAGCGTTGCTGGCTACCATCCTTCTCTTCGACCGTCACCTCCAGGTCACCGCTTGAGGAGGTCGGGTTCAGATCGGTAATAGCAAACGCACCGGGCTGAACATAGCTCTGATAAATGACATAACCGTTCTGACGAACGACCACTTTTGCTGGCGTGCGGGCGATACCGCGCACGGTTGGCGCGTAGCCTTGCAGACTGTCCGGGTACATATTGTCGGAGGAGTAGAGTCGCCCGCCGCGAAAACCAACGCTGTCGAAAACATCATTCCCGGTATTGCTGTCGCCCAGTACCAGCTCGCTTTTGAGTGGGATCACGGTGCGCTGCGCCCAGGTACCAATATTCTGCCAGCTGCTGTTCCGCTGTCCGTTGTTTTGCGTGTAACGCCATGCGCCATTATTGCGTAACCGCCAGGCACCATAGTTCAGCCCGCTTTGCAGGTTCAGGTAATAGCTGTCGTCCTCGCTCCCCCGGTTGCCGGTGAAGCTGTAATTCAACAGTGCGGCAGGGATGCCTTCATCCCACTGTTCGGGGGGAATGTAACCGCGGGCGCTGTTCTGCATTGCCACCTGCGGCAGGCTGATATTAAGGCGCTGCGAGGCAAAATTGAACGCCACCACGCTGCCGGGAATAGCCGTCTTCAGTGGGATACAGGTGTCGCCCCTGGTGTTTGCCAGCTCAGGAAACGCCGCAATATTGACGCCAAAGCGGTCCAGCATCGCGCGCGTGATGCACGGCGTTAGCCCACCCGCAACCGGTGACGTATCATCAGTCGCCTGCTCAAAGCGCACATCCTGAGTGGCAATAAACTCATCATTACGCCAGAGATCCACGCGATAGATGCCTGGAGCCTGCTGGTGCCCTTGTTCAAAACGCGATAAATCCGCCACGTTAGCGGTGTCGTCGGAGAGAAATGCGGGGTTGAAGTAGCTTTCGCTCCAGCCAGTTTGCGGCCAGAGCGCTGCCATCAGCGCCAGTGCTACCGGGCAGTAACGCCCGTGGTGATTGTTCATCGCCCTGTCTCTGATCACAGATTGACGCTGCGCGCCGGCGTAATCGCGCCGTAGTCATTCACGCTCTGCCAGGAAAGAGTGCCGCTTGCCGCATCCGGCAGCACCTGCTGCGCCGAGTTTTTAGGTGCAATCATCAGGTTGTCCAGAGCCTTACCGCCCAGCTTCAGGTTGACCAGCGTGATGTAATATGGCGAGGCATTACTCACCTTAAGGTGGTTGCCGACACGCTCAAAGCGCAGTTGAGACAGCGCTTCTTCCGGCTGCATCGCCAGTTTATTCGGGCGTACGAACAGCTTGATGCGCGACAAAATCGCCAGCTGCAGGACGTTGTTGTCCTCCATTTTCGTTTTACTCACTGACGGGATCGCCTTCACGTTCATAAAGAAGAGCGATTCACGGTCAGTGGGCAACGCCGGACCGGCATAAATAATGCGCAATGTGTTCTCGCTGTCCGGCTCGCTGACAAACAAGGGTGGCGTGACGGCAAAGGTTTTTTCCTTTTGCCCATTGGCATTCTCAATCCACGCATTAATTAAATAGCGCTCTTGCTTATTGCTGTTGGTGATCGCCAGCGAAGTTTGTTTCGCGTCTGCCGGATAAATCACGCGCGTGGCCCCCAGTGCAATACCACCGGAGGCACTGGCGGAAGCAGAAACCATCAGCAAAATAAAAGATAAAATCAGTCCTGGCTTAATTAGGGAGTTCATCACAACAATACCTTTAATAATATGTTCGCAGGCGTAGAAGGCGTTATGGATAAATCAACGTGAACCAGACATCTGACTGAATATTGCCTGGCACGAGGTGTTCGGAAATAGCCCGATAGCGGGCGCTAAAATGAAACGCGAGCTCCTGGGTATTGATGGGCAACCAGCTGACCGCCGTCGCGTTCGGGATAATCTGGCGTTGCTGTTCGTCAAAAAGTGCCAACCCAACACCGCTGCTCACGGGCGTTTCACCAGGCCGTGATGTCGCCAGAAAAACCTGTGGATCTTCCGCCGGCGTGACGCCCTGGAACTGGATCCCTACGGTGCGCGAGACATCCACGCTGCAGTCCAGCAGTCGTACGGTAAAAGGCACGTTGACCGTTGAAAAGCTGCCCACGCCGGAAAAGGAATTGGTCCGGTACTGCCCCATATCGATACGCATACTCTGGCTGTCAGGAGCCACGGCGCACCCACCGTTGACCAGCTCACCTCTGATGTGAACCTTGCCGCCGTCGATCACTACGGTATGTGCAAATACTGGTTGAGCCATCGTAAGGGCTAGCAGCAGTTTCCCGATCCTTGTCATCCTTCGTTCCTGGCATTAGCGTATGACGGGCCTCATCCCTGAGGCCTAAACATCCCTGTGCAGAGGAATTATTCGTATTTCATTACGAAAGTGGCGTCCGCGTTCGCCTGGCCTGGCTCGGCAGTTGCCGCCGTGGATTTATAACGCGCGGTGAAGTTCAGGGTGTTGGTGCCTTCAATCAGGTTCTGTGCGGCAGAGAAGGTCGCGCCATCCGGTGTCAGCGTGCTGGATTTGCTGTCGAGGATCTCGATACCCACGCCTTTCGCGGCGTTGTCGTTGCTGCCAGAAGATACCGCCAGCAGGGTTTTATCGGTCGCATCAATCTGACCGGTGAAAGCAACAGCGGCAGTTTTTGCTACCAGTGGATCACAATCATTCAGTTCGATAGTGAATGGAATATTGGAGGTCGTGTCGCCCACTTTGGTGAATTTCGCGGTACGGTACTGACCCAGATTAACCGTCTGTTCAGAAGATGCCGTATTAACAGAGCACGCGGCATTCACTAATTCACCTTTAAAATGCACGGTACCGCCATTAACGGAAACGGGCGTAGTAGTATCTTCTGCATGAGCGGCACCCGCGACCAGGGCCAGAGCGGCAACAACGGTAGATGCAATATTGCTGAATTTCATGTCTATTCCTTTAAAATGTAAATAACCCTTCCCGCGAAAAACCGGGAATAAGAAATACGTTCAATCGATTAATTGAAAGCTTATTTCGGAGGAGACAAAGTAGCTCAGGAACGAATATTAAAATATGTCAAAACGCTGCCATTTCACCAGGCCACATCCTAATCCCGCCTAGGAAATTGACCATGTCAAAACCAGGGGTTTTGCAGCCAGTTGTGGAAATCTCGCAAAGGGTGACTGACAGCGGCGCTCGCTTCTGACAAAATATAGGCAATCCCCCTTTCAAACGTTACAGACGGAATCTTCTCTCTGATGGCAGCAAAGATTATTGACGGTAAAACGATTGCGCAGCAGGTGCGCTCTGAGGTTGCGGAAAAAGTGAAGGCGCGCAGAGCGGCCGGAAAACGAGCCCCAGGGTTGGCTGTTGTGCTGGTTGGTAGCAACCCGGCATCGCAGATTTATGTCGGCAGCAAGCGCAAAGCGTGTGAAGAAGTGGGCTTTGTCTCCCGCTCCTACGATCTGCCCGAAACCACCAGCGAAGCAGAACTGCTTGAGCTGATTGACACCCTGAATGCCGATAAAGCAATCGACGGTATTCTGGTTCAGTTGCCGCTGCCTGCGGGCATCGACAACGTGAAGGTGCTGGAGCGTATTGCACCAGACAAAGATGTCGACGGTTTCCACCCGTATAACGTGGGTCGCCTGTGCCAGCGTGCACCGCGCCTGCGTCCGTGCACCCCTCGCGGGATCGTCACGTTGCTGGAGCGCTACAACATCGACACCTACGGCCTGAACGCCGTTGTCATTGGTGCATCCAACATCGTTGGCCGCCCGATGAGCATGGAGTTGCTGCTGGCTGGTTGCACCACCACCGTGACCCACCGCTTCACCAAAAACCTGCGTCACCACGTAGAAAACGCCGATCTGCTGATCGTCGCAGTGGGTAAACCAGGCTTTATTCCAGGTGAGTGGATTAAAGAGGGTGCGATTGTCGTGGACGTCGGAATTAACCGTCTGGAAAGCGGCAAGGTTGTCGGCGACGTGGTTTACGAAGATGCCGCAGCGCGTGCGTCTTACATCACCCCAGTACCGGGCGGTGTTGGCCCGATGACCGTAGCAACATTGATTCAGAATACCTTGCAGGCGTGCGAGGAGTATCACGACGTAGAGGACGCGTAAAAATGGCCAATTTTTCTTTAGGTAAACACCCGCACGTTGAGCTGTGCGATCTGCTCAAGCTGGAAGGCTGGAGCGAAAGTGGCGCGCAGGCGAAAATCGCGATCGCGGATGGGCTGGTCAAAGTCGACGGCGCGGTGGAAACCCGCAAGCGCTGTAAGATTGTCGCAGGTCAGACCGTGAGCTTTGAAGGTCAGAGCGTTACGGTTACAGCATAATTCCCACCCCCAACCCGGTAGTCCTCGCACTATCGGGTTACCCCCTCTCCCCCTGCTCTCTCTTATGTATTCCACTACTAAATATAATCTTCACCATCAATAATACATAACTATCATTTCACAAAAATTGATCGACAAAATCTATTAATTGCATTCCGTGTGACATCCATCACGAAACAGGGTTGCTCAACGTTTATTATTTACTGCATAGCACATGCATATAGCTTTTTACGAAAAAGTAATCTCATCATGCGGTAAAATTTTTTACTTAAAAAATCTATGGAGGTAATTGTTTTGCCATGGAAAGACCCATCATCAAATGCATTTTTTAGCTGGATCTACATAATATTATTCGGCGCATGGGGAGGTCTTGTTAGATATCTCCTTGACGTTAAGTCTGGTCAGTCGGGAAGAAATTTATTCGCGGCATTGGCACAAATTATCGTGTCAGGATTTACCGGCGTACTTGCTGGATTGATGTCACAAAGTCTCGGAACAGTATTTCATACTTCGCTTGCGGTTAGTGGTATATCAGGTGCAATGGGCGTTGTCGCCCTTAATTATTACTGGAAGAAAATCTCTGGAGAGAATAATGATAAATCATGAATTCAGTAAGACTACTGAAAGGAATCTTAAAGGTGTACATAAGGATCTTTCTGATGTAATGAGAAAAGCATTGAAATTATCACCGATTGATTTCGGTATTTCAGAAGGGTTAAGAACCCAAAAACGGCAACTTGAGCTACTGGCATCAGGAAAATCATTAACGTCGAAAAGCAGACATTTAACGGGGCATGCCGTTGATATATTCGCAGTTATCAATGGTACGGCGTCATGGGAGTTTAAACATTACCAGACAATTGCAACAGCTGTGTTTCAGGCGGCCCGTGAGTTGAATGTTGATGTTGAGTGGGGAGGTAACTGGACGGAAATAAAGGATGGCGTTCATTTTCAACTCTCACGAAAAATGTATCCTTAAGAGTATCTAAAAAACGATTACACCTATCGCTGTTTACGCAGCCAGTATAGAAAAAGGAGAATTATAAAACCAGATTATATTCATCTTATTTTTCAACAAACAACCAAAGGCAATCTATTATCTTCACGGTAAGGTTATTGCACACTGTCAAAACAGCCCGCTATTTTTTATTGGCGACATCGTGCTGCCCTGACAAAAATATTTTACGAACCAAAAAGGAATTCAATCATGACAATTACTTATGTTAAAACTGAACTTGCACCGGCCGACAATCAGCTCGCTGCATATATTTATTTTACTTCAGATACACCAGTAAGTTATTCTTACACTGTATCAAAAAGGACAACCAGCCCAACCAGCGTAGATTTTACCTATACATCGGATCTGATTTATGCCGTTTCTCAAACCATAAAAATCCCTGTTATTGGCCTTTACGCGCAATATGCCAACAACGTCCAGGTTGTGTTTAAGGACGAAACTGGAACTGAGGTTTACAACCAACCATTCTCTGTTAGCACGGTGGATCAGGTCTATGATCCATCCGTTATCTTCCACCTCGATATTGAACAAACAGATCCTACGTTATTTACATCTGTCTGGGGAAATAGTTGGTTAATGCAATCAACTGGCCGAGGTTACGATGAAAACGGTGACCTGCGTTTTAATTTTTTATCGGTTTATCATCTCCAGCCGTTGAGAATTCACAATGGCTACATTTATACCGGTAGCGATGAAGATTTTTCATGGTACGGTCGACGCTTTTTCAAAATTGACATTCTCGGTAATGTCATTTTTGAATTCGACATGCGTGATTCTAATGGCAATCACTATTCAAACACTCACGATTTAGTCTGGGACTCAGCAGGCGATATCTATATGTTTGGTAGCGATAGTCCTAATCGAATAAGCAATACGATGGCACAAGACTCCTGTATCCTGAAGTTCAACGATCAGACAGGTAAAATGATTTGGGCAAAAAACTATACCAGTGAATATAGCGGCTCTCAGATATTAAATAACAACACACCTAATGATGTTCATTTGAATTCACTCACATGGATCCAAAGCAGTCCAAACAATGAGGAAGCAATTATTACGCACTCTCGCACCACGAGTACAACTTTTGGCGTATCTATCGTTGATGGTAGTATCTTGTGGGCGATCGACACGGGTAATTTCAACCCTCAATTCCCGGCAGTTCAAGCGACTACTCATATCGATAATACCGGAATTACTAACTATGAAAATGGTGCTCACACTGTGTGCATCACTAATAACAGTGCATTTGCAGGAAATATCGACCCTACTGTAGGTAAATTTGTTTTATCTGTCTTTGATAATAGATCCTGTGTTGGTGCAGATGGAAGCCCTGTCATTCGCCCTATAAATGATGATCCAACCACCGATACCTATTCAACACCTCCGGCTCGCATTCTATTCTATGCTGTAGACTTAGCAGCAAAAACTGCAGTGGAAATTCATGCACCGATTGAACTGCCAACAACCCCCATCATCCAGTGGACCGATTTTATGGGGGGAGTGTTTGACCATGATGATTACTTCGTTATTTTTACTAACCACGCCCGTTCATTCTTTATCTCTGATGTGAACGGTAATATGATTGCCACCATCTATGATGTTATTTCTCTACCTGATGGCGCGCCTCAATTCCCTGCGGAGGGCTATCGTGCAAGATTATTTAACGAAACCGAGCTATCTGACTTAATCACTACAGCATCAATTACGGTAAATTCATAAAAAAGTAATTGTAAAAAACAGAAGCAATTGATCATCCGTTTTTATTAACTCATCGATTAAACTGCATTTGTTATCAGGGTTCATGCATTTGCATGAACCCTTGACCATATATAACACGTCACCAGGGGCCTGGCGTTATCACTCACACCGCTGTACCACTGTAACCAGGCGCAGCGCCGGGAAAAAACCCGCCTCTCCCCGAAGCGTACCCCGCAGAAAGGGGATAAAATCCCCCACATCTATCGAGGTTAATTATCGATCAACTTCAAATAATCACTATTTCATCTGTTGAAATGTGAAAATTAAGTTGCGCGGTTTTCATACTTTCCTCACGATAAGTAGAACGTTCTACTAAAACGTTCTACTTACAATAACAGCGCATAAAAAGCGCTACTCGGGGGGAAATCAGCATGAGTCTGATATCAGGGTTTGTTAAATCGCTGTCTAAGTTATCGATGATTGGTCGCGCCTTAATGCTGCCAATTTCACTGCTTCCCGCTGCGGGCCTGCTGCTGGCCTTTGGCGATAAGTTCCACCTGCCGCTGATGATGAACGCGGGCGGGGTTATTTTTGATAACCTGCCGATGCTCTTCGCGATTGGCTCCGCTGTCGGTCTGGCGTCAGAATCGGGCATTGCGGCGCTCTCTGCGGCCGTTTCAGTGTTTGTCACCAACATCACCATCAATACCGTGCTCAGCATCACGCCGGAGATGGCCTCTCAGGGCGGGAAATATGCGATGGTCGTCGGCATCCCGACGCTGCAGATGGGCGTCTTTGGCGGTCTTATCTGCGGTATTCTCGCTGCATGGTGTTACAACCGTTTTCACACCATGCAGTTGCCGGAGTTCCTCGGTTTCTTCTCCGGTAAACGCTTTGTGGCGATTGCAACGGCGTTTCTGTCGTTCCTGCTCGGCCTGCTGTTGCCGTATATCTGGCAACATATTCAGTCCGGTATCGATGCACTTTCTGTTGTCGCTAACGGGGATAATCAGGCGGCATCGACCTTTATCTTCGGTCTGGTGGAACGCGCATTGATCCCGCTTGGTCTGCACCACATCTGGTATCCCTCTTTCTGGTATTCGTTTGGGGACTACACCACCCAGGCAGGCCAGGTGATCCACGGTGACCAGACCATCTGGTTCAAAATGCTGGAAGAAGGGGCGAAGTCTTTCAGCAGCGATACGTACCAAAATGCCGGTAAGTTCATGCAGGGTGAATTCCCGCTGATGCTGTTTGCACTGCCTGCGGCCTGCCTGGCGATGTATCACGAAGCGCACACGAAGAATAAGAAAATTGCTGCCGGTATTCTGTTCTCTGCGGCACTTACCTGCTTCCTGACGGGGATCACCGAACCGGTTGAGTTCACCTTTATCTTTGTGGCTCCAGTTCTGTACGTCTTCAACGCCATTATGGCGGGTCTGGCCTACATGACCATGTACCTGCTGCATGCCCATATTGCCAAATCTTTCTCTGCAGGCTTTATTGATTATCTGTCGTTCGGGATCCTGCCATCATTTAACGGTTACCAGACCAACTTCCTGAACGCCATTATCATCGGCATTCCAATGGGGATGATTTACTACTTCACGTTCCGCTTCGTTATCCGTCGTTTCGACGTGAAAACGCCGGGCCGCACCGAAGTCACCGCCAGTGCAGACGATAAAACCGACACTGAAATCGCAACTGAGATCATCGGTCTGCTGGGCGGGGCACATAACATCGATTCCGTCGGATCCTGTATCACCCGTCTGCGCCTGGAAGTGGCGAAAAGCGATGCGGTGGATAAAGACGGCCTCAACGGCCTGGGCGCACGCGGCGTGGTCTTCGTCGGAGACAACGGCATCCAGGTGATTTTCGGTGCCAGAGCACAGTTTATCGCCCAGACCATGTCCACCATAATCGGCAAATAATAAGATGCCTGAACGACACGTCTCCTGTACGCTGGGAGACGTTGTCTTAACTGGCTGATAATGGGTAAATTTCAGGGAGCAGTTTTGAAGAAAGTCAGCATTATTGATGTGGCAAAGCACGCGGGGGTTTCGGTCTCTACCGTTTCGCTGGTCCTACGCCAGAAAGGGAAAATCTCAGAGGCAACGATCGGGAAGGTCAATGCTGCCATCAATACGCTGGGCTATGTGCATAACGTTGCCGCAGCCAACCTTCGCGCCAACACCTCCAACCTGATTGGCCTGATCCTGCGCGATTTCAGCGACAGCTTTTCCATCAAGGTGATGGCGAGCATTGTTCAGGAGCTGGAAAAACAGGGGTATATGGTTTTTCTCGGCCAGCCGCTGAACGACCACGACCATCTTGAGCGCTGTCTGCTGTCGTTTAAACAGCAAGGCGTGGCTGGCGTGATTTACCTTGCCTCTGACACTCGCACTGCCGCCCTGCCGGAACACATCCGCCAGTGTCCCTTACCGCTGGTAGCGGTCTCCCAGTCGTTGCTGGACGAAAAATGCAACCTGGTGATGCGCGATAACCGCCAGGCGGCAAACCTTGCGGCGCGTTACCTTATTGAGCGTGGACACCGCAATATTGCCTACATTGGCGGGCGTGAAGGTTGTCTTATCCGCGAGCAGCGCCTGCTCGGCTTTCGCAGCGCAATGACGCAAAACGGGCTGCTCTGGCGTGACGAGTATTCTCCTGCCTGTAGCGATGATACGCTGGCGGCAGGTTTTGCCACTCGCCAGCTACTGGAAAAGAACAACACCATCACCGCCCTGCTCTGCCACTCACCGGATGCGATGATCGGCTCTATTTCCGGCATTCATCAGGTGGGACGTACCGTGGGGAAAGATGTGTTTTTAACCCAACAGGTCGCGCTGGTCGGTTTTGAAGATATGCTGCACGTGAACCTCACCTCGCCGTCGTTTACTTACGTTTCATCCGCCAGCGAAGAAACGGGACGCCAGGCCGCCGGGTTGATGATACGCAATCTGAAAGAGCCTGGGCTGCAAACGCAACGGATCACCCTTTCCGGGCAGCTTATCACCAGAGAATCGGCATAAAAAAAGCCGGGTGGCGGCTACGCCTGACCCGGCCTACACTCATGCTCCTGTGGGCCCGGTAAGCATAAGCGCCACCGGGCATAACAGGCTTACTTACGACGCCACGTCGTGCCCTGCGGGCCATCTTCCAGGATGATACCCATTTCGGTCAGACGATTACGTGCTGCATCTGCCGCCGCCCAGTCTTTCGCCTGACGCGCTTCCAGACGTGCCTTGATCAGTGCTTCAATCTCTGCCACTTCGCCATCGTCCGCCTGCGCCCCGCTCTGCAGGAACACGTCTGGCTCCTGCTCCAGCAGGCCGAGCACGGAAGAGAGTTTGCGCAGATGTGACGCCAGCGCATTAGCGGCAGCCATATCTTCAGATTTCAGACGGTTCACTTCACGCGCCATATCGAACAGTACGGAATAGGCTTCTGGTGTGTTGAAGTCATCGTTCATCACCTCAACAAAGCGTGCTTCGAACGCTTCACCGCCTGCTGCCGCGACGGACTTGTCGGTACCACGCAGTGCGGTGTACAGACGTTCCAGCGCAGAGCGCGCCTGCTTCAGGTTCTCTTCGCTGTAATTCAGCTGGCTGCGATAGTGGCCGGACATCAGGAAGTAACGCACGGTTTCCGCGTCGTAATACTTCAGCACGTCACGCACGGTGAAGAAGTTGCCCAGTGATTTCGACATCTTCTCGCGGTCAACCATCACCATCCCGGAGTGCATCCAGTAATTAACATACTCGCCGCCGTGGGCACAGGTAGACTGCGCAATTTCGTTTTCGTGGTGCGGGAACATCAGATCCGAACCGCCACCGTGAATGTCGAAATGGTTACCCAGTTGCTTGCAGTTCATTGCCGAGCACTCAATGTGCCAGCCAGGACGCCCTTCTCCCCACGGAGACGGCCAGCTTGGCTCGCCCTCTTTGGACATCTTCCACAGCACGAAGTCCATCGGGTTACGCTTCACGTCGACCACGTCAACGCGGGCACCGGCCTGCAGCTGATCCAGATCCTGACGGGAAAGCTGGCCGTAAGTTGGATCAGTCGGTACCGAGAACATCACGTCACCATTATCCGCTACGTAAGCGTGACCGCGTTCGATCAGTTTTTCGGTGATGTCGATAATTTCGTGAATATGGTGGGTTGCACGCGGCTCGCTGTCCGGACGCTGAATATTTAACGCATCAAAATCGTTATGCATTTCCACGATCATGCGATCGACCAGCGCGACGAAGTTTTCGCCATTTTCATTAGCGCGTTTAATGATTTTGTCGTCAATGTCGGTGATGTTGCGCACGTACTTGAGGTTGTAGCCCAGGAAACGCAGGTAACGTGAAACTACGTCAAAGGCAACAAACGTACGGCCGTGGCCGATATGACAGAGATCGTAAACCGTAATACCACACACGTACATGCCGACTTCCCCGGCATGGATAGGTTTAAATTCCTCTTTTTGGCGCGTCATTGTATTAAAGATTTTTAACATCGAAGATTCCATGTAAACACGTGTGTGGACGAAAACCGGGTATTCTACCCGTAATTCAAACCCGAAGCAGCACACAATGCAAGGTGATCGCATCCTGTGGTTATGCTATAACAAGCCCCTATATGTGACCCGAACACGGGTTGACGCACCACAATAACGGAACAGGATGCAAAAATGGTTACTTTCCACACTAATCATGGCGATATCGTAATCAAGACTTTTGATGACAAAGCGCCTGAAACAGTTAAAAACTTCCTGGACTACTGCCGCGAAGGTTTCTACAACAACACCATTTTCCACCGCGTAATCAACGGTTTTATGATCCAGGGCGGCGGCTTCGAACCTGGCATGAACCAGAAAGCGACGAAAGAAGCGATTAAAAACGAAGCGAACAACGGTCTGAAAAACACCCGTGGCACGCTGGCAATGGCGCGTACTCAGGCTCCTCACTCTGCTACCGCACAGTTCTTCATTAACGTGGCTGACAACGACTTCCTGAACTTCTCTGGCGAAAGCCTGCAGGGTTGGGGCTACTGCGTATTTGCCGAAGTCGTTGAAGGCATGGACGTCGTTGACAAGATCAAAGCCGTTTCTACTGGCCGCAGCGGTATGCATCAGGACGTTCCAAAAGAAGACGTTGTGATCACAAGCGTGACCGTCAGCGAGTAATTCGTGGCGACACTCTTTATTGCAGATTTGCATCTGCAAACAGAAGAACCGGCGATCACCGCCGGTTTTCTGCGTTTTTTACGCGGTGAAGCGAAAAGCGCCGATGCGCTTTACATCCTCGGCGACCTGTTTGAAGCCTGGATTGGCGACGATGATCCCAACCCGCTCCATCACGAAATGGCGGCAGCCATTAAAGCGCTGGTTGATTCCGGCGTCCCCTGCTACTTCATTCACGGCAACCGTGATTTCCTGCTCGGTAAGCGCTACGCCCGTGAAAGCGGTATGACGTTGTTGCCTGAAGAACAGGCGCTCAACCTCTATGGTCGTAACGTTTTGATCATGCACGGCGACACGCTCTGCACCGACGATACCGGCTACCAGGCGTTTCGCGCCAAAGTCCACACCCCGTGGATCCAAAAAGTTTTCCTGGCTCTGCCGCTGTTTATCCGTAACCGCATCGCCGCCAGAATGCGCGCGGGCAGTAAGGCCGCCAACAGCAGCAAATCCATGACCATCATGGACGTTAACCCCCAGGCAGTTGTCAGCGTGATGGAAAAGCACCACGTCCAGTGGTTGATCCACGGCCATACCCATCGCCCGGACGTACACACACTGACGGCCAACGACGAACCCGCCCACCGCGTGGTACTGGGTGCCTGGCACAGTGAAGGGTCGATGGTGAAAGTCACGCCTGAAGGCGTCGAGCTGATCGCATTTCCTTTCTGAATTCCCCCCACACTGCACGTTTAATATCATTCATTTTTTTTGAATAACATTCGCAAATTGTTTCGGTTTTAACCAATCCGTGGTCGCTCTATTATTTATCACATCAGGGCAACACGTCCTATCCAAGACAAAATACTTAAGGAATACGACCATGAAATCCATCAAAACTTTCGTTTCAGTTGCTGCTCTCTCTATGATCTCTTTCGGTTCTTTCGCTCAGAGCGTCAGCGCTACCGCCTCTACCCTTGACCGCGCAGAAGCCAAAATTGCCGCTCAGGCTGCTGAACAGGGTGCGTCTTACAAAATCACCAGCGCACGGTTCAACAACCGCGTTCACATGACTGCAGAACTGACGAAATAAGACCCCTGATTGCCGTGCCGCCAGTAAACAGACAAGCGACAGCGACAATACGATGAGCAAGGAACAGAGAATGAAAACAATCAGCATCGTGAGCGCCCTGCTGCTGGCCGCTGTCCTGTCCACTGGCGCGATGGCGGCGGAGAATCGCTTCTCCATCCCAGAAGCAGGTTCGAATATCGACACCAGCATGGAAAATCATATTGATGTCGGCCATGCATTCGATAAAGAAAACCTGACAGCAGGCAATCTCCTGTAAAAATCGCCAGAGACTTTCGCTAAACAGACCGCCAAATGCGGTCTGTTTTGTTATGCGCGGAGGTCCACAACGGCTCAAGTTTTAGCCGCGCAACCGTTTTCCTTGCCCGTATTACATGCTATTCTCTGTGCCCTCGAAAGCAGTGTGTTTCGCACCACAGGAGTTTTAAGACGCATGTCTTCCCGCAATAATCCGGCGCGTGTCGCCATCGTGATGGGGTCCAAAAGCGACTGGGCTACCATGCAGTTCGCCGCCGAAATCTTCGAAATCCTGAATGTTCCGCACCACGTTGAAGTGGTTTCCGCACACCGCACACCCGACAAACTGTTCAGCTTCGCCGAAAGCGCTGAAGAGAACGGCTACGAGGTGATCATTGCCGGTGCGGGCGGCGCAGCACATCTGCCCGGCATGATTGCCGCCAAAACGCTGGTGCCGGTACTGGGCGTTCCAGTGCAAAGCGCGGCGTTAAGCGGCGTCGACAGCCTCTATTCCATCGTTCAGATGCCGCGCGGCATTCCTGTCGGTACGCTGGCGATTGGCAAAGCGGGGGCAGCAAACGCTGCTCTGCTGGCCGCGCAAATTCTGGCGACCCACGATAAAGCATTACATCAGCGTCTGGCGGAGTGGCGTAAAGCCCAGACCGACGAGGTGCTGGACAACCCGGATCCGCGGGGTGCGGCATGAAGCAGGTTTGCGTCCTCGGCAATGGTCAGTTGGGCCGCATGCTGCGTCAGGCCGGAGAGCCGCTGGGCATTAGCGTCTGGCCTGTCGGCCTGGATGACGAACCGGAAGCCGTTCCGTTTCACCAGAGCGTGATTACCGCAGAGATCGAACGCTGGCCGGAAACCGCGCTGACGCGTGAACTGGCGCGTCATAACGCCTTTGTGAACCGCGATGTGTTCCCGATTATTGCTGACCGTCTGACACAAAAGCAGCTGTTCGATAAACTCGGGCTTGCAACCGCGCCGTGGCAGTTGCTGTCTGACAAAAGCGAATGGGCTGACGTCTTCGACATGCTGGGCGAACTGGCTATTGTGAAGCGTCGCGTGGGCGGTTATGACGGCCGTGGACAGTGGCGTCTGCGTGCACACGAAACCGCTGAACTGCCGGATGACTGCTACGGTGAGTGCATCGTTGAGCAGGGCATCAACTTTAGCGGCGAAGTGTCGCTGGTGGGCGCTCGTTCGCATGACGGCCACACCGTGTTTTATCCGCTGACGCATAACCTGCATCAGGAAGGTATTCTGCGCACCAGCGTGGCGTTCCCGCAGGCTCTTGCCGCACAACAGGCGCAGGCAGAAGACATGCTCTCCGCCATCATGCACGAGCTGGGTTATGTCGGCGTAATGGCGATGGAGTGCTTCGTCACGCCGTCCGGTTTGCTGATCAACGAACTGGCTCCACGCGTACACAACAGCGGCCACTGGACGCAAAACGGCGCGTCCATCAGCCAGTTTGAACTGCACCTGCGCGCCATTACTGATTTACCCTTGCCGCAACCGGTAGTGAACAGCCCGTCAGTGATGATCAACCTGATCGGTACCGATTTGAACTACGATTGGCTGAAGCTGCCGCTGGTGCATCTGCACTGGTACGACAAAGAGGTGCGTCCGGGTCGTAAAGTGGGTCACCTGAACCTGAACGATTCCGACACGGGCCGCCTGAGCGCCACCCTGGAAGCGATGATCCCACTGTTACCGCCAGAATACGCGAGCGGTATTGTCTGGGCGCAATCGAAGCTTAAATAAGCGATAAGTGCCGGGGAGTTGATCTTCCCCTTCCCCGGCTTCATCTCACGCGCGTAAAATCGTCGTCCATTGCTGTTTTGATTTCTGGAATAACCATGAACGATGGAACGGATTATCGCGCGATCCTCGCGTCCGATACCCCTTTAATCGACGTTCGCGCGCCGATCGAATTTGCACAGGGTGCGATGCCTGCGGCACTCAACCTGCCTTTGATGAACGATGACGAACGCGCCGCCGTCGGTACCTGCTATAAACGCCAGGGGCCGGAAGCCGCCCTTGCACTCGGTCATAGCCTGGTTTCCGGTAAAACCCGTGACGACCGCATCAACGCCTGGCGCGAAGCAAGCCTGGCACATCCTCACGGCTATCTCTGCTGCGCGCGCGGCGGCCAGCGCTCGCATATTACTCAGGCATGGCTAAAAGAGGCCGGCGTTGATTACCCGCTGATCAGAGGTGGCTATAAAATGCTGCGCCAGGCGGCGATTCAGGCCACCGCAGAGCAGGTGCAAAAACCGATGGTGCTGATTGGCGGCTGTACCGGAAGCGGTAAAACGCTGCTGGTGAAACAGCATGTGCAAGGTATCGATCTGGAAGGACTGGCGCACCATCGCGGCTCGTCGTTTGGTCGCACGCTCACACCGCAACTCTCGCAGGCGAGTTTTGAAAACCAGCTGGCCGTTGAGCTGTTAAAAAAAGATGCCGCACGCTGGGTGCTCGAAGATGAAGGCCGGATGATTGGCTCTAACCACCTGCCGGAGTGTCTGCGTGACCGCATGGTGCAAGCCGCCATCGTCGTGGTAGAAGACCCGTTTGAAATCCGTCTTGAGCGTCTGCGTGAAGAGTATTTCGACCATATGTGGGCGGATTTTTCTGCCGCATTCGGTGAAGAGTTGGGCTGGAAAGAGTACAGCGACTATCTGCACCACGGCCTGTTCGCCATTCGCCGCCGTCTGGGGCTGCAGCGCTTTGCTGAATTCACAGCGCTGTTGGATGCCGCGCTCCTGGAACAGCAACGTTCAGGTGGAACCGGAGCACACGTTAGCTGGCTTGCGCCGCTGCTGAATGACTATTACGACCCGATGTACCGCTATCAGCTTGAAAAGAAAGCGGACAAGATTGTCTATCGCGGAACGTTCGAAGAGGTTGCCGGGTGGCTTGCACGCTGAAAAAAGCCGGGTGACGGCTACGCCTTACCCGGCCTGCATGTTTCCCCTCTCCCTTTCCGGGAGAGGGTCAGAACTTAGAAGTCGTAACGCAGACGGACCAGGTTCATATCGCCCAGATCGTCGGTGCTGGAGGTGAACACGTGTTCGTAATCAACACGGAAACCGTAATCCAGCTGGAAGCTGATACCCACACCGTTGTCGATGCGCTGGTAGTTACGGCCATTCACGTATTCAATACGGTCACCCATGAAGTAAGGCTGGATGGATTTAACCGCATACTGATTGATTGGGAATTTGTAGCCTGCGAAGTACTCAATACCCCATGCATCACCCGCAAAGTAGTCGTCAGTGGATACTTTTTTGGTGGTCAGGAAGTTCTGATACCAGCCGCCGCCAGCAGAGAAGGTCCAGTTGTCAGGTTTCCAGCTCAGCGCAGTCCCCAGGATGTTCTGGTTGTACGTTTCGCTATCGCCATTTTCCGGGTTACGCATATCCGCACGGGTGTAGTTCCACGCCGTACCCCAGGTCAGATCTTTGGTCAGGTGATAATCCAGACCCAGTGAACCGCCGCCTTTACGTTTGTAACGCAGGCCGTTGCCTGGCAGGTATTCGTTGTCTTCGAACAGGTAGGATGCATAGATATCAGCATCGCCCACAGTTTTCTTGTATTTCAGCATCTTACGTGAACGGTAAGAACCGTCGTAGTCGCCGTTGATACCGTTACCTGGTGCCTGACCAATCATGTCGTAGTCCCAGATATCGGTTTTCGCACCAACCACATCATAGTAAACGCTGTTCTGTTGACCGAAGGTCAGCGTACCCCAGGTGTCGCTCTTCAGACCGGTATACAGCATACGGCGAGAGGTGTCGTTAGCCCCCTCTTTGTAGTGATTATCCCAGTTGAACAGCGCAGGAATGTTGACACCCAGCTCGTAGTAGCTTACCCAGCTGATGTCATCAAACAGGTAGTAGTCCGCTGCGAAACGGAAACGGGTACCGCCGTCGAAGCCGTTACGCTTGTAGGAGCCTTTGTCGCCATCGCCCGTCATCATGTTGAACTGAGGACGGATACTGCCGCCAACGGTGAAGTTCAGACGGCTCAGCGGGTTACCCGCCTGTGGATCTTGTTTAAGAACGGTGATTTCCGCCTGAGATGCAAAAGACGTCAATGCCACTGCCGCGCCGATCGTTGCCGCCAGCGCTGATTTTTTTATAGTCATTATTTTTCCTTGATAGACACGCCACTAAATATTTAGCTGGTGAATATTAACTGGAAATACTATGACTGTGTGTGCGGTTTTTTAATGATTTGTGCTACTAAAATGACACCTGTTACCAATCTGTGCTACTAAGTGATTACGTACCAGCATATAAACCGGTACGTAATCATCACGGAGGTAAACTAACTAACAAATTGCCGGAACAGCGCTTTACCTTTGAGCAATCGCGTGCCGAGCCAGCCGCCACAGAGTGATAACAGTAGCGCGCCGCAGATCGGTAGCGTGAGCCACAGCCGCCAGTCAGGTTCCCACGGGAAGTCGAAGACTTTCGTCTGCAGCATCGCCAGTGCCGTCTCCGCACCAATGGCCGCCACCAGGCCTGCCACCAGCCCCAGCAGGGCGAACTCACTCCAGAGCGTTGCACGCAGCAGCCGCTTACTCGCCCCCAGTGTGCGGTAAACCACCAGTTCCTGATAGCGCTGACGCATCCCAACCTGCACCTGTGCCAGCAGCAACAGAACACCGCAGAGGGTAACCAGTACGACCATCACCTCGAGGGCACGGCTCACCTGCTCCAGTACTTGTCCTACTTGCTTCAGGATCGCACCAATATCCAGCAGGCTCACGGTCGGGAATTCGCGATTAAGCTGGGTCAGCATCCCGTTGCCGTTTTCCCAGCGGAAGCTGGTGAGCCAGCTCTGCGGCTGCCCGTCCAGCGCGCCTGCCGGGAAGATAAAGAAGAAGTTTGGTCGCAGACTTTCCCAGTCCACTTTGCGCAGGCTGGTCACTTTCGCACTGAAATCCTGGGTGTCACCGGTAAAGGTCACTGAATCCCCCAGCCTGATATTCAGGCGTGTGGCCAGCCCCTCTTCCATTGAAACTTCACCCACTTTTGGCGGCCAGGTTCCGGCGATAAGCGGATTGTGATCGGGACGCTTCTCCTGCCAGGTCAGGTTCAGCTCGCGGTTAAGCGCCTCGTCCTTGTTGCTCTCCGTTGGCTGGCCGTTGATCTGCGTCAGACGCGCGCGAACAACCGGATAGAACGATTCCGGCACAATCTGGTGTTGCGAGAGAAATGCCTTCAGCGGGGCGACCTGTTCAGGCGCAATGTTGATCAGAAAATAGTTCGGGCTTTCCGGCGGAAGCTGCTGTTGCCAGCGATCCAGCAGATCGCCACGCAGCACCAGCAGAAGAGCCAGCAGCATAAACGACAGCGAAAACGCTGAAAGCTGGCTCAGCGTTGACCACGGTTGATGCAGCAAACGGTTAACCGCCAGCCGTACGGGAAGCGATTTTACCGTGCCCCCCTTCAGGAGCCTGAGCAATACCCAGCCCAGCACGCCGCACAACAGCGCCAGTACGACCGCACCAGCCAGCACGGCCCACAGTAGCGTACTGCCCCCCATCAACCAGGCCAGCAGCCCAACCACCACTGCGGTAATTGCGGGAAGGTAAAATTTCAGTGGCCAGATGTTTGCCACCACATCACGGCGTAACACACGCAGCGGCAGCGTCGCAATCAGCAGCCGGTACGGGCGCAATCCCACCAGCAGTGAAATCACCGTCATTGCCCCCATCGCCCACAGCCACGGCCAGAGGCTGGCTGGTGGTAATGCAGCTGGCAGTACCGGTTTCAGCAGCACCATCAGCAGTTTTTCAAACACTAATCCCATCACCCCGCCAGTCACCGCTGACAGCATCAGTACCATCAGCCACTGGCCGATAATCAACTTACGCAGTTGCGCCCGCCCGGCCCCCAGGGTTTTCAGGATCGCCACCAGATCGTAACGGCTGCGGCAGTAGTGCCCCATCGCAACGGCGATTGCCGCTACCGCCAACAGCAGGGTTAATAGCGCCGAAAGCAGCAGAAATTGCTGAGAACGTTCAAGAGATTTGCCAAGTACCCCTTCGTCCTGCTCCAGCCCATACCAGCGGTGCTCTGGCTTTAACTGCGGCAGAAGCCATTTTTCATACTCCCCAAGCTGTACGGGCGTACCGCCAAATTTATAGCGCCAGGTCACGCGGCTTCCCGGTTGCACGGCATGGGTTTTCGCCACGTCAGCGGTGTTCATAAGTAACCGTGGCGCGAGCTGGAACGGGTTAAAACCGGAGTCAGGTTCCTGAACCACTTCTCCGGTAATCTTCAGCGTGGCGTCACCGACATCAATGCTGTCACCCGCTTTCAGGTTAAGCAGCGCCATCAGACGCGGTGCCAGCAACACCGTACCAGGTTTGGGTTTTAACCCTGACGGGCTGGTCTGCAGCTCACCGTACATCGGGTAGATGTCATCAACCGCTTTGACGCTCGCCAGCTGCGGTGTGTCACCCGCGAAGGTCATGGTCTGGAAGCTAATCTGCTCCCCAACCTTCAGCCCCCGCTTGCGCGCTTCGTCAATCCAGCCCGGCGGGACGGCACGCGAGCTTTGCAGCGTTCTGTCGCCCGCCATAAATTCCCGGCTTTGCTGGCTTAACCCTTTCTCCATGCGGTCGCTGATGCTGCCGAGTGCCAGCACGCAGGCCACCGCCAGGCTCAACGCCAGCCAGACAATCAGCAGCGAAGGTGAGCGCCATTCGCGCCAGAACCAGCGGGCAATCATGCTTCCTCCTGAAGAATACCGTTGACCAGCCGCAGGCGACGGTCACAGCGGGCGGCCAGCTGTGGATCGTGGGTGACCAGAATCAGCGTGGTGCCATGTTCACGGTTGAGCGAAAACAGCAGGTCGGCAATCTTGTCTCCGGTTTTACGGTCAAGGTTCCCGGTGGGTTCATCAGCAAACAGGACCTCCGGGCGACCATTAAAGGCGCGAGCCAGTGCAACGCGCTGTTGCTCCCCCCCGGAAAGCTGCGCCGGAAGGTGATCGAGGCGGTTACCCAATCCCAGCTGTTCCAGCAATGTTCTGGCATGTTCGCGGCTCTGGCGGATATTCTCCCCGCGCAGTAATCCCGGTAATTCAACGTTTTCCAGAGCATTCAGGGTAGGAATGAGCATAAAGGACTGAAAGACAAAGCCAATATGCCGGGCGCGCAGTGCAGCACGTGCCTCTTCATCAAGTGCGTGCAACGGCTGGCCGACCAGGTTGACCTCGCCACTGCTGCCGTCATCCAGCCCGGCTAAAATTGCCAGCAACGTGGATTTGCCAGAACCTGATTCGCCAATCAGCGCGATGGTTTCGGCACGTTTGACAACGAGTTCAACTCCGGTGAGGATGGACAGCTCGTGCTCCCCCTGACCGACGGACTTCTTAAGACGATGAACTTCAACAATGTTTTCCGCTGGCATTTGCCCTTCCTGTTTTTGATTCTGATGACCTTCCGCGCAGCCGCAGCGGACACGTTACTGGTTCTGGGTGACAGCCTGAGCGCAGGCTATCGCATGGCGGCCAGCGCAGCCTGGCCTGCTCTGCTCAATGACAAATGGCGGAACACGACGCCGGTGATTAATGCCAGCATCAGCGGCGATACCTCGCAGCAAGGCTTGTCGCGCCTGCCGGCTTTACTCAAACAACATCAACCGCGCTGGGTGCTGGTCGAACTCGGCGGTAATGATGGTTTACGCGGCTTCCAGCCCCAGCAAACAGAACAAGCGCTGCGCACCATTTTGCAGGACATTAAGGCGGCTAACGCCCAGCCGCTGCTGATGCAAATTCGCCTGCCCGCAAACTATGGTCGTCGGTATAATGAGTCCTTTAGCGCGATCTACCCTAAGCTTGCCAAAGAGTTTGATATTCCGCTGCTGCCATTTTTCATGGAAGAGGTCTATCTGAAACCCCAATGGATGCAAGACGATGGTATTCACCCCAATCGCGATGCTCAGCCGTTTATTGCCGACTGGATGGCAACGCGGCTGGCTCCTTTAGTTAAACATGACTTCTCAAACAGCTGAGATCCTGACAGGTAAAGTTATGCAAAAATCGGTCTTAATAACAGGATGTTCCAGCGGAATTGGCCTCGAGAGTGCCCTCGAATTGAAACGTCAGGGTTTTTGGGTTCTGGCTGCCTGCCGTAAACCCAACGATGTCGAACGCATGAACGGGATGGGCTTTACTGGCATATTGCTGGATCTGGATTCACCAGAGAGCGTTGAACGCGCCGCCGACGAGGTCATTACCCTGACGAACAACCGTTTGTTCGGTCTGTTCAATAATGCCGGTTACGGTGTTTACGGCCCGCTGGAGACCATCTCGCGGGAACAGCTGGAGCACCAGTTTTCCACTAACTTCTTCGGCGTACATCAGCTGACCATGCGCCTGCTCCCCGCCATGCTACCGCATGATGAAGGGCGCATCGTGATGACCTCCTCGGTCATGGGGCTGATCTCTACCCCAGGCCGTGGAGCCTATGCCGCCAGCAAATATGCGCTGGAGGCATGGTCTGATGCCCTGCGCATGGAACTGCGCCACAGCGGTATTAAGGTGAGCCTGATTGAACCCGGCCCTATCCGCACCCGTTTTACCGACAACGTCAACCAGACGCAGTCGGACAAACCGGTCGAAAACCCCGGCATCGCCGCACGTTTTACGCTGGGGCCAGAAGCCGTTGTCGCCAAAGTGCGCCATGCTTTTGAGAGTGATAACCCCAAAATGCGCTACCCGGTGACGCTGGTGACCCATGCCGTAGGCTGGTTAAAACGCCTGCTGCCAGGCCGGGTGATGGACAAAATTTTACACGGCTGAGTTGAAGCGTCGTCGCTGACCCCCATGTAAAGAACAAACCGATAAAAGAGAATGCCTCATGTCCGTACAGAATATCGTCAACATTACTGAAGCTAACCTGCAACAGGTCCTCGAACAATCGATGGCTAAGCCGGTGCTGTTCTACTTCTGGTCTGAACGCAGCCAACACTGTCTGCAGCTGACGCCGGTACTGGAAAGCCTTGCCGCGCAATACAATAGTCAGTTCATTCTCGCAAAACTTGACTGCGATGCTGAGCCAATGGTGGCATCTCAGTTTGGCCTGCGTGCGATCCCAACAGTGTATCTGTTCCAGAATGGTCAGCCTGTCGATGGCTTCCAGGGGCCGCAGCCTGAAGAAGCAATTCGCGCCCTGCTGGATAAAGTTCTGCCACGCGAAGAAGAGCTGAAAGCGCAGGAAGCCGTCGCGCTGATGCAGGAAGGCAAATATGACGAGGCGCTGCCGCTGCTGAAAGATGCGTGGCAGCTGTCGAATCAGAATAGCCAGATTGGCCTGCTGCTGGCTGAGACGCAGATTGCCCTGCACCGTTCAGAAGATGCAGAAGCTGTCCTGAAAACGATCCCTATGCAGGATCAGGATACCCGTTATCAGGGGCTGGTGGCGCAAATTGAACTGCTGAAACAGGCGGCGGATACTCCCGAGATCCAGCTGCTACAACAGCAGGTCGCGGACAACCCGGCCGATGCTGCACTGGCAAGCCAGCTGGCACTGCAACTGCACCAGGTAGGGCGTAACGAAGAGGCACTGGAATTGCTGTTCAGCCATCTGCAAAAAGATCTGGCTGCCGCCGACGGCCAGGCGCGTAAAATGTTCCAGGAAATTCTGGCCGCACTGGGTACCGGTGACGCGCTGGCATCGAAGTATCGTCGTCAGCTGTACGCGCTGTTGTACTGATGCAAAATGCCCCTCACCCTCTCTTCTGAGGGGTGAGGGGCAATTCACCGCACGTTTTTCAACTGCGCAACCACCAGTTGATGGCGCGCATTGTAAAACTTCCGGTAGGTTAAGTAGCAGGCAATAATGGTCGACAGGCTTGCCGTCGAAAGCAACATAAATGTCACCATAATCTGATACTTAATGGCTTTTACCGGGTCAATCCCGGCAAAAATCAGTCCCGACATCATTCCCGGTAAGCTCACCAGCCCAACCGTTTTAGCCGAGTCTACCGTCGGGATCAGCGACGAGCGAATACTCTCGCGAATCAGTCGTGCCGACGCGATTTTCGGCGTCGCCCCGAGGCTTAATTTCTCCTGCAGCTGCTGTTGTTCACTGCTAAAGCGTTGTCCCAGATTGTTGTAGCACAGCCCTACCGCCACCATCGCATTACCCGCAATCATCCCGGATATGGGGATAACCTGCATCGGCGTAAAGGCAATAGAGCCTGAGAACACCAGCACTGCCAGCGTTAGTGCCGTTCCGGTGGTAATGGCGATAAACGAAGAGACAAACGCCTTATCAATGTATTTACTGCGTTTTTGCGCGTTCCACGCCGCGTTGAAGCAGATAAACAGCACCATCAGTAGCGTCAGCACCGCATTATCGACATTGAAGATGTACTTGAGCACATAGCCCACGAGCACCAGCTGAACCACTGCACGGCAGATGCTCCAGATAATGTCCTTTTCCAGCCCCAGCTTCTCCCGATAGCTAACGATAATCGCCACCAGTACCAGCACCATCGAAAACGCCAGCGATTCGTTGGTAATGTTGTGTTCACCCACGATGTGTCTCCCGCTTTTGACTACCCTGCGGCTGCAGTCTCATCACTTCATCCGCGTGTTCTATTTCACTCACGTCGTGCGTCACCCACAGCACGGCAATGTTCTGCTCCTTCGCATAGCGGTGGATAATGTCATTCACATTGCGCTTGTTGACGTCATCCAGCGCACTGGTAATTTCATCCAGCAGCAGGACCTTTGGTAAAAACTGCAGGTTACGGATCAATGAGACGCGCTGTTTTTCACCGCCGGAAAGTTCGGAAACGGATTTTGTGAGCGTTTCCTGCGACAAACCAAAACGTTCCAGATCGGCAATTAACCGTGCGGTATCAGGCGTCTGATGACGGATTTGCCAGGGGAAAATCAGGTTGTCATAAACCGTTTCACCAAACAGGGCAGGCGTTTGTACCGAGTAAGAAACCTGCTGGCGATAATGCTCTGGCGAGAGCGTGGCAATGTCCTTTCCGTCGAAAAAAATCCTTCCCGAGGTTGGGCTTAGCAGCGACGCGATGATTTTCAGTAAGGTGCTTTTTCCGCAGCCCGACGGGCCGGTAATTAAACGAAACTCCCCAGGTGAGACGGTAAAACTGACGTTTTCCAGAATTGTGGTGTCGCCCACCCGGTAACCAACATCAGCAATCGTCAGGATCGCGCTGTTATCCTTCATTTTATTCTCTGTCTTCATCCCAATAATTAGCAGTAGTCTACTGGCTTTAGTGATTGCAAGGCGACTTTCCTCTTATACTTAGGGTCAATAAACTCGCAATTATTTCCCACGCAGGCATGCAAAACAGGAGGTTTTTATGCTCATTGTTGTTCCGGTTCTTATCTTCGTCGCGCTGGTTATCGTCGGCGCAGGGGTAAAAATTGTCCCGCAGGGCTTCCAGTGGACTGTTGAACGCTTTGGCCGTTATACCAATACGCTCCAGCCGGGCTTAAGCCTGATTGTCCCTTTCATGGACAGGATTGGTCGCAAGATCAACATGATGGAACAGGTGCTGGATATTCCCTCCCAGGAAATTATCTCTAAAGATAACGCCAACGTCACCATTGATGCCGTCTGTTTTATCCAGGTGATTGACGCCCCGAAAGCGGCATATGAAGTGAGCAACCTGGAGCTGGCTATCGTTAACCTGACGATGACCAATATCCGTACCGTGCTCGGTTCTATGGAGCTGGACGAAATGCTCTCTCAGCGCGACAGCATCAACACCCGTCTGCTGCATATTGTCGACGAAGCGACGAATCCGTGGGGGATTAAAGTCACCCGTATTGAGATCCGCGACGTTCGCCCACCGGCGGAGCTTATCGCCTCCATGAATGCCCAGATGAAAGCCGAACGAACCAAGCGTGCCTATATTCTTGAAGCCGAAGGGGTGCGTCAGGCCGAGATCCTGAAAGCCGAAGGGGAAAAGCAGTCGCAGATCCTGAAAGCCGAGGGCGATCGCCAGTCGGCATTTTTACAGGCCGAAGCGCGTGAACGTTCAGCCGAAGCGGAAGCCCGCGCGACCCAGATGGTCTCCGAGGCGATTGCTGCGGGTGACATCCAGGCCGTGAACTATTTCGTGGCACAAAAATATACCGACGCGCTGAAAGAGATTGGCTCTGCGAATAACAGTAAAGTGGTGATGATGCCACTGGATGCCAGCAGCCTGATGGGTTCGATTGCCGGTATCGCCGAGCTCATCAAAGACAGCGGAAACGAGCGCAGAAAATGATTGAGCTTATCGTCGCACATCCCCACGCCTTCTGGCTAAGCCTGGGTGGCTTATTGCTGGCCGCAGAGATGCTTGGCGGCAACGGATATCTGCTCTGGAGCGGTGTCGCTGCGGTCACGACCGGGCTTACTGTCTGGCTACTGCCCATCAGTTGGGAGTGGCAGGGCGCGCTGTTTGCCGTGCTTACGCTGGTGGCGGCGTGGCTGTGGTGGCGCTGGCTGAACCGGCAGGTAAAAGAGCAGGATCCCGTGGACGCCCATCTCAATCAGCGCGGACAGCAAATTGTCGGCCAGCGTTTTACGCTCGACACGGCGCTGGTGAACGGGCGCGGACACATGCGCGTGGGCGATAGCTCGTGGCCTGTGGTCGCTGACGATGACCTCAGCGCCGGTACGCGGGTTGAGGTCGTGGCCGTGGAAGGGATAACCCTGCGGGTCAAAGCCTGTTAAGCATTTGCCTTACGATGACAGCAGCCGGCAAGATTTTCGATAATCGGGCACTCGGCGCTGTCATCCCCCGGACAGGATTCCGCCAGTGCCAGAAGCTGCTTGCGCATCGCCTGTAACCCGGTGATGTGGCGTTCAATTTCAGCCACTTTTTCCAGCGTACGCTTTTTCACGTCTGCGCTGTGGCGTTTCGGATCGTTGAACAGGTTGACCAGCTCACCACACTCTTCAAGGTTAAAACCTACCTGTCTTGCCTGACGCAGTAATGTCAGTTCATCGAGATGCAGCTGCGTGTAACTACGGTAGCCATTTTCGCTACGCAGCGGCGGCGTCACCAGCCCTTTCTCTTCATAAAAACGAATCGCTTTGCTGGTCAATCCGGTTTTTTTGGCAACATCACTGATATTCACATTTCCCCCTTGACCTTCCCCTTGATGGAAGGTTTAACCTTCATAACAGTTAGCGAAAAGCGTCTTACAGGTCAACAACTGACCAGATCATTATACGGGAGTTTTGTTATGTCTCACACTATAGACCTGACACTGGACGGCCTCTCCTGCGGCCACTGTGTCAAACGCGTTAAAGAAAGCCTGGAACAGCGTCCTGATGTTGAGAGCGCTGAAGTGACTATCGATCATGCCGCCGTCACTGGCAGTGCCAGCGCAGATGCGCTGATTGATACCATCAAACAAGCGGGCTACGGGGCGGAGTTGAGCCACCCAAAGGCTAAACCGCTGGCAGAGTCATCACTCCCGTCGGAAGCACTGACAGCGGCCACTCCTGAGCTTCCGGTAGCTGATGATATTGATGACAGCCAACAGCTGCTGATCAACGGCATGAGCTGCGCCAGCTGTGTCTCCCGGGTACAAAATGCATTACAGGCCGTACCGGGCGTCGCACAAGCACGGGTCAACCTTGCGGAGCGTACTGCGCTGGTGATGGGCAGTGCCTCCGCCGCAGATTTAGTGCAGGCGGTAGAGAAAGCAGGCTACGGCGCAGAAGCCATCGAAGATGATGCTGAACGCCGCGAACGCCAGCAGGAAACGGCCATCGCCACCATGAAACGCTTCCGCTGGCAGGCGATTGTTGCACTGCTGGTCGGTATTCCGGTGATGGTGTGGGGCATGATGGGTGACAACATGATGGTCACCGATGATAACCGCACTCTGTGGCTGGTGATTGGGGTGATGACACTCGCCGTGATGGTTTTTGCGGGCGGCCATTTCTATTCCAGCGCCTGGAAGAGCCTGAAAAACCGCACCGCGACGATGGATACGCTGGTGGCACTGGGTACCGGAGCGGCATGGCTTTACTCGATGAGCGTTAACGTCTGGCCGCAGTGGTTCCCGATGGAAGCGCGTCATCTCTATTATGAAGCGAGTGCGATGATTATCGGTCTGATTAATTTAGGCCATATGCTCGAAGCTCGTGCCCGTCAGCGCTCCTCAAAAGCGCTGGAAAGATTGCTCGATTTGACTCCGCCGACAGCGCGCGTGGTGACAGACGACGGTGAGAAAAACGTCCCGCTGGCCGACGTTCAACCCGGCATGACGCTGCGCCTGACCACCGGCGACCGCGTTCCCGTTGACGGTGAAATTACCCAGGGTGAAGCCTGGTTTGACGAAGCAATGCTGACCGGGGAACCCATCCCGCAGCAAAAATCATCGGGCGATGCTGTCCATGCGGGAACGGTGGTACAGGACGGTAGCGTGCTGTTCCGCGCCAGTGCAGTCGGCAGCCACACCACGCTGTCACGTATTATTCGCATGGTGCGCCAGGCGCAGAGCAGTAAACCGGAAATTGGCCAGCTTGCCGATAAAATTTCCGCCATTTTTGTCCCGGTGGTGGTCTGTATTGCGCTGCTGAGCGCGGCTATCTGGTATTTCTTCGGCCCGGCCCCTCAGATTGTCTACACCCTGGTCATTGCCACCACGGTACTGATTATTGCCTGTCCGTGTGCGCTCGGCCTCGCGACACCGATGTCGATTATCTCAGGCGTTGGCCGCGCCGCCGAGTTTGGCGTGCTGGTACGCGATGCCGACGCCCTGCAGCGCGCCAGTACGCTCGACACGCTGGTCTTTGATAAAACCGGCACGCTGACAGAAGGTAAACCGCAGGTTGTGGCGGTGAATACCGTGGGCATTTCTGACGCTGAAGCACTGCGCCTGGCCGCTGCGCTGGAGCAAGGTTCCAGCCACCCACTGGCGCGCGCCATTATAGAAAAAGCGGAAAACGCCAGCCTGCCGCAGGTGAGCAACTTCCGCACCCTGCGCGGACTGGGCGTGAGCGGTGAAGCCGAAGGCCATACGCTGCTGCTCGGTAACCGGGCGTTACTGAATGAAAACGGCATTGATACGTCAGCCCTGGAGAGTGAACTGCACGTTCAGGCATCACAGGGAGCAACGCCGGTTCTGCTCGCCATAGACGGCAAAGCCGCCGCGCTATTGGCCGTTCGCGATCCGTTGCGACAGGACAGCGTGGACGCCCTTAAACGTCTGCACCGCGCAGGCTATCGTCTGGTGATGCTGACCGGAGATAACCCAACAACCGCCAACGCCATTGCCAAAGAGGCAGGTATTGATGAGGTGATTGCGGGCGTACTGCCGGATGGCAAAGCCGATGCAATCAAGAAACTGCAGAGCCAGGGCCGCCAGGTCGCGATGGTGGGCGACGGGATCAACGACGCCCCGGCGCTGGCGCAGGCAGAAGTGGGTATTGCGATGGGCGGTGGGAGCGATGTCGCCATTGAAACCGCGGCGATTACGCTGATGCGCCACAGCCTGATGGGCGTTGCGGATGCGCTGGCCATTTCAAAAGCGACCCTGCGCAATATGAAGCAGAACCTGTTGGGCGCGTTTATCTACAACTCGCTCGGCATCCCGATTGCCGCCGGAATTTTGTGGCCGCTGACCGGCACGCTGCTGAACCCGGTGGTGGCAGGTGCCGCAATGGCACTCTCCTCCATTACCGTGGTGAGTAACGCAAACCGGTTGTTGAGGTTTAAACCGAAAGAGTGATGCAAAACAGCCGGGTGGCGCGCTCGCGTCCCCGGCCTACGAAAATGCCCACCGGTTCAGCAGTTGCACCGCCCATCCCCACGCGCTAGCATGAGTCTTTCTATTCAGGGAGCGCGTATGAGTCTGTTTAGCCGTATAAAAGCATCGTTTCGCGCCCTCTTCCCCCGTCGCTATGCCTGGCCCGGTATGGATATCTCACTTCCCGGTGGGCAGCATCTGCATCTTGTGGGCAGCATCCATATGGGGACACAGGATATGTCTCCCCTGCCACCCGGTCTGTTAAAGCTGCTAAAACAGGCCGATGCGCTGATTGTCGAGGCCGATATTTCAGGCCACGAGTCGCCGTTTGTCGGGCTTGAGAGCGATATTCCACTGGCTGAGCGTCTTAGCGAAACACAGCTGCGCGAACTGGAACGGGTGGCAGATGAAACGGGCGTTTCGCTGACCATGCTGGAAAATCTGCCGCTATGGCAAATCGCGATGATATTGCAGGCCACCCAGGCTCAGCGTCTTGGCCTGCGTGGAGATTATGGCATCGACTATCAGTTGCTGAACGTTGCGCGGGCACGCCATCTTCCGATTATTGAGCTGGAAGGGGCCGACAGCCAGATTGCCCTGCTTCGTCAGTTACCGGATGATGGACAGATACTGCTGGATGATACCCTGACCCACTGGCACACCAATGCCCGCTTGCTGCAAACGATGATCGGCTGGTGGCTGGATGCGCCGCCAACGGACAGTAAGCTTACGCTGCCGTCCACGTTCAGTGAATCGTTGTATGATGTGCTCATGAACACGCGCAATGAAGCATGGCGAGAAACGCTGAATGCCCTGCCTGCCGGGCATTACGTTGTTGCGGTGGGTGCATTGCATTTGTACGGAGAAGGGAATTTGCCGTCACTGTTAAAATAAAAAAGTGGCCAATATTTCTATTGGCCCGTCAAAGAGGAATTTCATCGTTTTTATTATGCCGAAGGAGACCTTCGGTTGAGCCGATTGTCGCTCAAAGTGACCATCACTGCCAACACTATTGCGCAAGATGGTGCTATTTTTTAGACAAACGTCAGGCGTATACTCCAGGCATAAATTGTTTGTCGTAAGAAGGATAGCTATGACTCCCGCCGTTAAATTACTCGAAAAAAACAAAATCTCCTTCCGGATCCACACTTACGATCACGATCCGAACGAAACCAACTTTGGTGATGAAGTGGTGCGCAAACTGGGGCTGAATGCCGACCAGGTGTACAAAACGCTGCTGGTGGCGGTGAATGGCGATATGAAGCACCTCGCCGTCGCGGTGACACCTGTCGCCGGGCAGCTGGATCTGAAGAAAGTCGCCAAAGCACTGGGGGCGAAAAAGGTCGATATGGCAGACCCGATGGTTGCTCAACGCACCACTGGCTATCTGGTGGGGGGGATCAGCCCACTGGGACAGAAAAAACGGCTACCAACGCTGATTGATGCCCCTTCTCAGGAATTCGGGACTATCTATATTTCTGGCGGCAAGCGCGGGCTGGATATCGAACTGGCGGCAGGCGATCTGGCGAAAATACTGGATGCGACGTTTGCGGATATTGCGCGCAGGGATTGATTCTTTTCGCGGACAGCGCGCAGGAACCGAAACGTACACGGCGTACGTGAGGATCCCGGGCACTGCCCGCGTTCAAAATGGCGAACAAAATAGCGCTGTTACTGCCAGCTCACCTCACCTTTCGGTTCATACGCATTCACGTCAATCGGTGAATTTTGCTCGATGAACTGCTTCAGCACTTCCGCATCAATAAAACCGGTATTGACGTAACCCGGTTTGTTATCAATATGCGGATAACCATCACCGCCCGTGGCGTTAAAGCTTAAGGTCGCCATACGGTACGTTTTGGCAGGATCGACCGGCTCGCCTTTGATTTTGAGGTCATTAAGTTTGCCGTCTTTCGCCACAAAGCTGACGTTGGCAAACTGCGGATACGCACCGGAATCGGGCTTCATCTGCGCTACCGCAGTCAGGTACTCAATGACCTCTTTTCCGCTCATATCGGCATAGACCACGATGTTGCCGAACGGCTGCACCTTCAGCACATCTTTATAGGTAATATTTCCGCCCTCAATGGAATCACGAATACCGCCGCCGCTCATCACGCCAAAGTCAGCGCCGGTGCGTGCCATCTGTGCTGCCAGCACGAGGTGACCCATGTTGGTCTGCACAAAGCGTACTTTGCTGCGATCCCCTTCCAGGCGACCATTGAGCGTGCCAATCTTCACATCGAGCTGCGCCTTACCTTTATTCTGGAACGGTGTCAGCAGAGAGAGCATCTGCTGATTCTCAGCAATCTCCGGGGTGTAAAGTACGCGCTCACTTTTCCCGTCAGGGTAAGTCACTTTCTTCTTCAGGTTGACCGGGATGAGCTGGTAATGCACCAGTTTCATCTCGCCGTTACGGAATTCAAAATCCGCACGGCCTACGTATTTACCCCACTCGTGAGCCTGCACGATCCAGATACCGTTCTGGCGGTCTGGCGCGCACGGCGTACCCGGCACGTAATCCACCTGCTTTTTATTCTCTGACGCCATGCACACCGGATCTTGTGAGTGACCGCCCACAATCATCGCCAGCGAGCCCGCTGGCAGGCTGCGCGCCATCTCTACATCGCCCGGTGCATTAGAACCGTGCTCACCGTTATCGTAGTGACCCATATGGGTCGCAGCGATGATTACGTCCGGTTTTTCATTCTGCTGTAATTCCTGGATCACCAGCTTTGCTTCGTCTGCCGGTTTACGGAATTCGATATCGGTAAAGAACTCGGGGTTACCAATTTTCGCCGTATCGTCGGTGGTTAAACCAATCACTGCGATCTTCAAATCCTGACGCTTAAACAGCGCCCACGGTTTGAACAGGCGTTCACCGGTGCTTTTCTGATAAATGTTGGCGGAGAGGAGCGGGAATTTAGCCCACTTTTCCTGCTGGCGCAGAACGGTCAGCGGGTTATCAAACTCATGGTTACCGACGGCCATTGCGTCATAACCTATTAAATTCATACCGCGAAAATCTGGCTCAGCATCCTGTAAATCTGACTCCGGCACGCCGGTATTGATATCCCCACCGGACAGCAGCAGTACGCTCCCTCCCTGGGCAGCAACCTCTTTACGAATGCCATCCACCAGCGTTTTTTGCGCCGACAGACCATATTCGCCGTATTCACTGCGCCAGAAATGACCGTGGTGATCGTTGGTATGCAGAATAGTAATTTTATAGGTTTTGTCTTTTTCATACGCCTGCGCAGGTAGGCTTGCCAGTCCCCAGACGGCGATTAGCGCCAACGCGACGCCACGCTTCATTAACTTCATCTTCTCTCTCCCTGACCAATAGGCAACGCAAAAATTACAATGAGTAACAAGAATAGACAAATAAGTTTTAAAAATTGCGACTTTCTTCAAATGCCACAGACAGGTATGTTAGTTGGATAATAATTACACCCTGCATTTCTGATAACAGATGACGTGGTATTTATGGCAATCAGTGAATCAACCCAGCCTGTTTCAGGCTCTCCGGCGTCACCGCCGAAATCGCGCACTTCCTTTAAAGTTTTAGGCGCAATCAGTCTTTCTCATCTGCTCAACGACATGATCCAGTCGCTGATCCTGGCAATCTACCCGCTGCTACAGTCCGAGTTTTCGTTAACTTTTGTGCAGATCGGGATGATCACCCTGACCTTCCAGCTCACCTCCTCGCTGCTGCAGCCCGTCGTAGGTTACTGGACGGACAAATACCCGATGCCGTGGTCACTGCCGGTTGGTATGTGCTTCACCTTAAGCGGGCTGGTTCTGCTGGCGATGGCCGGTAGCTTTGAAGCGGTACTGATCGCCGCCGCGCTGGTGGGGACCGGTTCATCGGTCTTCCACCCGGAATCGTCCCGCGTGGCACGTATGGCCTCCGGCGGTCGTCACGGGCTGGCGCAGTCTCTGTTCCAGGTAGGGGGTAACTTTGGTAGCTCCCTCGGCCCCCTGCTGGCGGCAGTGATTATTGCCCCTTACGGCAAAGGCAACGTGGCGTGGTTTGTTCTGGCCGCACTGCTGGCCATTATCGTGCTTGCGCAGATCAGCCGCTGGTATGCCGCTCAGCATCGCGTGAATAAAGGTAAACCTAAAGCGAAGGTCATCAACCCTCTTCCCCGGAATAAGATTATCCTGGCGATATCGGTGCTGTTGATCCTGATTTTCTCGAAATACTTCTACATGGCAAGCATCAGCAGCTATTACACCTTTTATCTGATGCAAAAGTTCGGCTTATCTGTCCAGAATGCCCAGATCCACCTGTTTGCTTTCCTGTTTGCCGTCGCTGCAGGAACGGTGATTGGCGGGCCTGTTGGCGATAAGATTGGCCGTAAATATGTCATTTGGGGCTCTATCCTGGGTGTTACCCCATTTACCCTCGTTTTACCGTACGCCAGCCTTGAATGGACAGGGATTTTGACCGTCATCATTGGTTTTATTCTGGCCTCGGCTTTTTCGGCCATTCTGGTCTATGCACAAGAGCTTTTACCCGGGCGAATCGGCATGGTTTCCGGTCTGTTCTTCGGTTTCGCCTTCGGTATGGGCGGCCTGGGCGCAGCGGTATTAGGGATGGTTGCCGATCACACCAGTATCTTCCTGGTTTATAAAATCTGCGCTTTCCTGCCACTTTTGGGGATGTTGACCGTATTCCTGCCTGACAACCGTCATAAAGCATGATTTGATGGTCGCTAAAGTTTAACTTTAGCGACCTGATCCCCTTATCCCATAAGGGTTTCCTCTTCATCCCTCTCTTAATTTGTCACAACCTTCCTTTTTTTCACGCATGTTGCTGTTTTATTCAAACTTCAACAATTATTCATAAACATAAGCGTAAAAATTGTCATAAACTATTACCCGGTATTTGGATTTTTTTGCCCAAAATGGAACACCCACTACGAAAAGGAGACGGAATGCATCACGCCACACCGCTTATCACCACCATTGTTGGTGGACTTGTGCTCGCTTTTATCCTCGGCATGATTGCCAATAAACTGCGCATTTCTCCTCTCGTGGGCTATCTGTTAGCGGGTGTGCTGGCAGGGCCATTTACGCCAGGTTTTGTGGCGGATACAAAACTGGCTCCCGAGCTGGCGGAATTGGGCGTGATCCTGCTGATGTTCGGCGTTGGTCTGCATTTTTCACTGAAGGATTTGATGGCGGTAAAGTCTATCGCCATACCGGGAGCGATCGCCCAGATCGGGGTGGCGACGCTGCTGGGAATGGCGCTTTCGGCAGTGCTGGGCTGGTCACTGATGACCGGGATCGTTTTTGGGCTGTGTCTTTCAACCGCCAGTACCGTGGTGTTGCTGCGTGCGCTTGAAGAGAGGCAGCTGATAGACAGCCAGCGCGGACAAATCGCAATAGGCTGGCTGATTGTCGAAGACCTGGTGATGGTGCTGACGCTGGTTTTACTGCCAGCTGTCGCCGGGATGATGGAAAAAGATAACGTCGGCTTCGCTTCACTGGCGCTGGATATGAGCATCACCATCGGTAAGGTTGTTGCCTTTATCGCCATTATGATGCTGGTGGGGCGTCGCCTTGTACCGTGGATCATGTCCCGCAGCGCAGCGACCGGCTCCCGCGAACTGTTTACCCTTTCCGTGCTCGCCCTGGCGCTGGGTATCGCCTTTGGTGCCGTCGAGCTGTTTGATGTCTCCTTTGCGCTTGGCGCGTTCTTCGCCGGGATGGTGCTGAACGAATCCGAGCTGAGCCATCGTGCCGCGCACGACACCCTGCCGCTGCGTGATGCTTTCGCTGTACTGTTCTTTGTCTCCGTCGGGATGCTGTTCGACCCACTGATCCTGATTCAACAACCGCTGGCCGTGCTGGGTACGCTGGCGATCATCATCTTTGGCAAGTCGGTTGCGGCTTTCTTCCTGGTGCGCCTGTTTGGTCACTCGCCGCGTACGGCGCTGACCATCGCCGCCAGCCTGGCGCAGATTGGTGAATTCGCCTTTATTCTGGCCGGTCTGGGTATGGCGCTGAACCTGCTGCCGCAGGCGGGGCAAAATCTGGTGCTGGCGGGGGCAATCCTCTCCATTATGCTGAACCCGGTGCTGTTCGCGCTGCTGGAAAAATACCTCGATAAAACCGAAACCCTTGAAGAGCAGACGCTGGAAGAGGCGATAGAAGAAGAGAAACAGATCCCGGTGGATATCTGCAATCATGCGCTGCTGGTCGGCTTTGGCCGCGTGGGTAGTCTGCTGGGTGAGAAACTGATGGCACAGGGTATTCCGCTGGTGGTGATTGAAACCTCACGCACCCGTGTAGATGAACTGCGCGAACGCAACATCCAGGCAGTGCTGGGCAATGCCGCCAATGAAGAAACCATGCATCTGGCGCACCTGGAGTGCGCACGCTGGCTGCTGCTGACCATTCCGAACGGCTACGAAGCCGGTGAGATTGTGGCCTCAGCGCGCGCAAAGTGCCCTCATATCGAGATTATCGCCCGGGCGCATTATGACGACGAAGTGGAGTACATTACAGAGCGCGGAGCTAACCAGGTAGTGATGGGCGAGCGGGAAATTGCGAATACGATGCTGACGCTGCTGGAGAAGCCGCCAGTTGAAGAGGCGGTGATGCGGTAAGATTTCTGCGGCCTGCTGCCCTCACCCTGGCCCTCTCCCACAGGGAGAGGGAACAAATACTAAAAACGGCAACAGTGTTGCCGTTTTGCTTTTACCTACCTGTCCCAGTACGCCTCTTCCAGACTGTCTTCCCTTTCCGGCAGGCCACGCGTTAAGCGCGGAGAATGCTGGTTCAGCACCTGGTAACTCACGCGGTTAGCGTACTTACACACCTGTGCCAGTGACGAATAGGTCAGCCAGCTGAATTTGTGCTTGCTGGAATTCGGCACGTTGGTTTTGTGGTAGGCATTGGCGGTAATGTCGTGCAACAACGCCGCCAGCGCACCGTCGCCTGCACCATTGGTGTTCATGATTTTCTCTGGCCCACCCATATACGGCGCAATGTGAGAGTAAATACGCAGCGGGTTCGTACAGTCTTTGTGGCGCATGGCACGGCTAAATTCGTACTGGTTGAACTCGGCGATCGCACCAGGCAACAACGGATGCTGAGTTTTGCGTTTGCTCTCTTCTTCGGTGAAGCCCGCCATATACAGCCCAACTGGCCCGGCGGTGCAGAGCACCAGATCCACCCAGTCCAGCGCTTTATCGGACGCCAGCAGCGGATCGCTTTCACCAGTTAACGCCTCAGCCTCTTCTTCGTTCATCGCCAGAATCGAGACGTGTTCTTTCAGGAATGCTTGCCACCACTCAGGGTTATCGGCAATCACAAATTTGGTACCCAGCGTCAGTACTACCGGTACGTTGTATTTCTTCGCGTATGCCACTGCCTTCATGGTCGCTTCCGGCATCGGTTCACCCGGCTTACAGCGTACCAGGTAGGACGTCAGCACCAGTGCCGACGCACCCGCGATCACCTCTTCCGGGATGCTCTCGGCACGCAGTTTGTTCATGTGACCAGGGCTGATGGCAAAGGTACGTTCACCGGAATCGCTGATCAGCGTAAAGCAGCGGCCGATTGGCCCGTCGACGCCTTGTAAATAGTTCAGGTCGGTACGGCTGGAGGTGTTGCAGAGGTAACGGTAGGCGTAGCCACCGATTTCGATATTACGGCACATCACGCCAAGCAGGACGGAACGGTCATCTGCCAGCACGGAGTAGTTGTGCATGGTGTTGCCGATGGTACCCCCGGCAAACTGATGCGTGATCAGGTTTTCACGCACCAGCTCCTGGTACAACGCTTCAGCAACGTCATCCTCAATGACCAGAGAATGCCCGGCGCTCAGACCGTAACGCGCGACAAACGCATCATCCACTTTTGCTTCAATGTCCACCAGCGTTTGATCTATACCGACCACCCATGCGGCACTGGTTTCATTTTCCGGCTGAATTTGCTGCAGCAGCGGATCGCGGGCATTAACAGGAAAGTAGTGTTTGGATTTACGTTTGCCGGGAAATTTCATGGTCTGAACTATGCAATGATTATGGGCCGGGAATGGTAGCACAAACCCGGCCTTTAGCGCGATCAGCGGCTTTTCATCACCAGCGACACCATCATGTCGATATGCTCAGGCGAGTCGTTAAGTGCAGGAATGTATTCATACTTCGCTCCACCAGCCTCAAGGAAAATTTCCCGATTCTGCACAGCAATCTCCTCCAGCGTTTCCAGACAATCCGCCGAGAAGCCCGGGGACATCACCTGAATATGCTTCACACCCTTCTCACCCAGCATTTTGAGGGTTTCATCGGTATACGGCGTAAGCCACGGCTCGCGGCCAAAGCGCGACTGGAAGGTCATCATCACCTTCTCTGGCGGTAGCCCAAGCGCAGAAACCAGTTCGCGGGTGGTATCACGGCAACGCTGCGGGTAATCATCCCCTTCATCGGCGAAGCGCTGCGGGATACCGTGATACGAAAGTAACAGGAGATCCGGCTCGCCATGTTTTTCAAACGATGCGCGCGCGCTGCTGGCGAGCGCTTTGATATACAGCTCGTTATCGGCGTAATCGCGAATAAAGGTGACGCCTGGAATACGACGGCGGGTCGCCAGAATGCGCGCCAGTTCGTCCCAGACGGCAGCCACCGTAGAGCAGGAATACTGCGGATAAAGCGACAGTACCACCAGGTGGTCAACGCCCTGAGCGAGCAGTGAGTCTACTGCGCTTTCCAGCGAAGGGTTACCGTAGCTCATACCGAGCACCACAGGCATATCCGTCAGACGGGCGGCCAGCGCTTTTTCCTGGCGACGGCTGTAGACCATCAGCGGCGATCCCTCTTCCATCCAGACGGACTGGTAGAGCTTTGCCACACGCGGAGAACGAATTGGCAGAATGACGCCACGCAGCAACGGCCACCACAACAAACGCGGGGTATCCACGACGCGCGTGTCGCTTAAAAACTGTCGCAGGTAACGTTTTACTGCCGTTGGAGTGGGTGCCTCTGGAGTCCCCAGATTGACAAGCAGGATGCCGGTTTTCGCCTGACTCATTCACGCCTCTTAACCATTTGAATGGTTGTCAATTGTAGCGGAAATGCGTCTAAACGGAACCCATTGCTGTAATAGGTGAGATGAGAATTTTTCTCACCCGTTCCCGGGTGAGAAAGATGCAATTAGCCGAGGATTTTTTCCAGCTCTGCACGAACGTCAGCAACGGCCTGGGTACCGTCTACTTTCGCGTATTTTGTGTTGCCCACTTCAGCTTCTTTAGAGTAGTAGCCGATCAGTGGTGCCGTCATCTGATGGTATTCCACCAGACGTTTACGCACGGTCTCTTCCTGGTCATCTTTACGGGTGGTCAGCTCTTCGCCAGTCACGTCGTCTTTGCCTTCAACCTTAGGTGGGTTGAATTTGATGTGGTAAACGCGGCCAGAGGCAGCGTGTACACGGCGGCCTACGATACGGTCAACGATCAGCTCGTCTGGCACATCGAACTCCAGTACGTAGTCAACGTTGATGCCCGCTTCTTTCATGGCATCAGCCTGTGGGATAGTGCGCGGGAAGCCGTCCAACAGGAAACCGTTACGGCAATCTTCCTGAGCAATGCGCTCTTTAACCAGAGCAATAACCAGCTCGTCGGTTACCAGTTTGCCTGCGTCCATGATGTCTTTTGCTTGTTTACCCAGCTCGGAGCCAGATTTAACAGCGGCGCGCAGCATGTCACCGGTGGAGATTTGCGGAATACCGTATTTCTCCATGATGAACTGAGCCTGAGTTCCTTTACCCGCGCCCGGAGCGCCAAGCAGAATAATACGCATTGCGAAAATCCCCTCAAAAGTTGGTTCAATTTTTCAAAAAGCGCTAAACAATACCACCAGAATGGGTATCGCTCAAGGAAGGCGGGACGGCTGAAACGGTTAATGGGGGAGATAATTTGGGAGAGTACGGTCTGGTGCCCTCACCCCGGCCCTCTCCCACAGAGAAAGGGAGAAGACCAGGGGAGGTGTGGTCAGTTACGCCAACAGCAGCGCATTCACGCGCTTAATGAACTGGTTAGGATCTTCCAGCGTGCCACGCTCGGCCAGCAGGGACTGATCCAGCAGCAGCTCAACCCACTCGGCGAAGTGAGCTTCGTCCTGGGTATCTGCCGCACGCTTCACCAGCGGATGATCCGGGTTCAGCTCGAAGATGTATTTCACTTCTGGCATTGCCTGGCCCGCAGCCGCGAACAGTTTAGCCATTTGAGTGCCCATTTCGTCGGCATCAGTGGTCACAATCGCCGGGGTGTCGGTCAGACGGTGGGTGAAACGCACCTCTTTCACGCGGTCGCCCAGCAGGGTTTTCACGCGCTCAACGAACGGCTCCAGCGCCTTCTCGGCCTCTTTCGCGGTTTCATCCACGTCATCCGCCAGCTTGTCGATGGACTCGTCAGCTTTAGCAACGGACTGGAAGGTTTTACCGTCGAACTCGGTCAGGTAGTTCATCATCCACTCGTCGATGCGGTCAGAAAGCAGCAGCACTTCAATGCCTTTCTTACGCAGTAGCTCCAGGTGCGGGCTGCTCTTCGCCGCAGCGTAGCTGTCAGCGGTGATGTAGTAGATTTTCTCCTGCCCTTCTTTCATGCGGGAGATGTACGCTTCCAGCGACACATTTTGCTCGGAAGAGTCAGTGTGCGTGGAGGCAAAGCGCAGCAGCTTAGCGATAGCTTCAACGTTAGCCGAGTCTTCCGCCGGGCCTTCTTTCAGCACCAGGCCGAACTGTTTCCAGAAGGTCTGGTATTTTTCCGCGTCGTCTTTCGCCAGTTTTTCCAGCATCTGCAGCGTACGTTTGGTCAGCGCGTTACGCAGGTTGCGGGTAACGGTGCTGTCCTGCAGGATTTCACGGGAGACGTTCAGCGGCAGATCGTTAGAGTCGATGAGGCCACGGGTGAAACGCAGATAGTTCGGCATGAACTGCTCAGCGTCGTCCATAATGAACACGCGTTGCACGTACAGCTTCAGACCGTGCTTGTGATCGCGGTTCCACATATCCCACGGTGCCTGTGCCGGGATGTACAGCAGGCTGGTGTACTCTTGCTTACCTTCCACACGGTTGTGGCTCCAGGTCAGCGGGTCGGTAAAGTCGTGGGCGATGTGCTTGTAGAATTCGTTGTATTCGTCGTCTTTGATTTCAGACTTGTTGCGCGTCCACAGCGCCTGTGCCTTGTTGATCTTCTCCCAGGAGACAACCGTTTCACCGTCGTTCTCTTCCTGTTTTTCAATCTCAACCGGCAGCGCAATGTGATCGGAGTATTTGCTGATGATTGAGCGTACACGCCAGTCATTCAGGAAATCATCTTCGCCTTCGCGCAGATGGAGGGTGATTTCAGTACCGCGATCCGCTTTGGTGATGTCCGCAACGGTGTAGTCACCTTCGCCCTGAGATTCCCAGAATACGCCGTTTTCCGCACTTTCACCTGCCGCACGGGTGCGCACAGTGACTTTGTCTGCCACGATGAACGCCGAGTAGAAGCCCACGCCGAACTGACCAATCAGCTGGCTGTCTTTCGCCTGGTCAGAACCCATAGATTCGAGGAACGCTTTGGTGCCGGATTTGGCGATAGTCCCGAGGTGGTCGATCACCTCGTCGCGGTTCATACCAATGCCGTTATCGGCGATGGTCAGCGTACGGTTCTCTTTATTAAAAGAGACGCGCACGCGCAGTTCGCCGTCGCCTTCGTACAGATCCGGATTGGACAGCGCGCGGAAGCGCAGCTTGTCCGCCGCATCCGAGGCGTTGGAAATCAGCTCACGCAGGAAGATTTCTTTATTGGAATACAGGGAATGGATCATCAGGTGCAGAAGCTGTTTTACTTCTGACTGGAAACCACGGGTTTCTTGTCCTTTCATCTAAGTCGACCTCAACAATGCCATTTAATGGGGTTTTAAAACGTTGAGTGAGAGATGGGGATAAAGGAGTGAATTTTCAAGCGGAGGTCACCGGGGCAACCTCCGTTTGGTCAGAAAGTAATCTTGTGGCGTCCGGCCAGAGAGTGCGACAGCGTGGTACCGTCCACCATCTCCAGCTCACCCCCTACCGGCACGCCGTGGGCGATACGGCTGGCGTCAACGCCTGACTCCGCGCACAGCTCAGCAATGTAGTTGGCGGTTGCCTCCCCTTCCACCGTCGGGTTGGTGGCGAGGATCACCTCGTTGATCGTTTCCGATCCCAGACGCTGTTCAAGGCGGTCAAGACCAATATCGTCCGGACCGATACCGTCCAGCGGGGAGAGATGCCCCATCAGCACGAAATAGCGGCCAGAAAACTGCCCGGTCTGTTCAATGGCGTAGATGTCCGCCGGACTCTCCACCACACAAATCTGACCATTTTCCTGACGACGCGGATTCGAGCAGATGTCACACACGTCCTGCTCGGTAAAAGTACGGCAATCCGCACAGTGACCAATTTCTGACATGGCGCGGGTCAAAGCCTGCGCCAGGCGCATCCCGCCGCTGCGGTCGCGCTGCAAGAGCGTAAACGCCATGCGCTGCGCCGACTTTGGGCCAACGCCCGGCAGGCAGCGCAGTGCTTCCATTAACTGCGTGAGCAGCGGACTGGTTTGCATCAGAATGGCATCTTGAAGCCCGGCGGCAGTTGCATACCACTGGAAACAGAAGCCATTTTCTCTTTCTGGGTTTCGTCGATACGGCGCGCAGCATCGTTAAACGCGGCAGCAACCAGATCTTCCAGCATCTCTTTGTCGTCTTCGAGCAGGCTTGGGTCGATCTCAACGCGGCGGCAGTTGTGCGCACCGTTGATGGTCACTTTGACCAGACCGGCACCGGATTCACCCGTGACTTCCAGCTGAGCAATCTCTTCCTGCATCTTCTGCATTTTTTCCTGCATCTGCTGAGCCTGCTTCATCAGGCCACCCAGACCGCCTTTTCCACCAAACATAGGCTTCTCTCTTTTTTCACGTTTAATGATTACAACCGTAAGTCAGACTCACGATCAAATGGGGCGAATACTCTCTTCATCCAGATCGGCATCGAAGAACCGACGCAGAGTCTGAATGTTGTTATCCGCAATAATCGACTCACGCGCGAGCGCGAGTTTTTCTTCATAAATGGCCTGCCGCCACTCCAGTGGCGTGCGCACCGCCGGATTATCATCTTCAATGATAGTCAATTCAACCGGCGCACCCTGTAATGTGGCGAGTGCCTCAGCCAGCGCTTTTTGCGCGCCCGGGGAATTCAGATGCCGCTGGCCCGGACGCAGGTGCAGGCAAATCGTGTTGCCCTCCTGCTCTTTCCAGGCGTTCAGCGCAACCTGCTCCACCAGCTTCGGCAGATGCAATTGGCTAACCTCAGCGGCCCAGGCGTCACGCTCAATGGACTCTTCAGCGAGCTTCGCTGCAAGCTCCGGCGTTTTTTCATGCTCCAGCGCCTTTTTCAGCGCTTTCGGCGTGGCGACCTCTTCTTTCACCTCTTCGATGATGGTGGTCGCCTTCCAGCGGTAAGCCTCTTCTTTCACCGGGGCTTTTTGCTCAAGCGCGGACGGTGCCGGGCGCGACTGTACACGCTCCGTTACCGAGGCCAGTCGTTCAAGCGCGGCGTTGTTTACCGGCCGCGCTCTTCCTGGCGCTGCCGGTTCACTCTTTTTTGGTTTGGTTGCTCCCTGCGCACGTTGTAACTGGCTTCGCGCGGCAAGCACCGAACTGGTGGCATCCGACAGCGGCACATTTTGTGGCGGTGGTGGCGTCGGCTGCGGTAGCACCTGTTGAGGCGACATCACCGTAGCGGGTGCTGCAGGGGCAAAAGAGTGCCGTGGTACTTCCGGTTCGGGCAGCGGCATCCGCGGATGGAACGCCAGCGCGCGCAGCAGGGTCATTTCGACGCCCATGCGGCGGTCTGGCGCGAACGGTAACTCTTTGCGGCCAATCAGCAGCGTCTGATAGTAAAGCTGAACGTCAGCAGGCGGCACGGTGCGGGCAAGTTCACGCATCCGCTGTTCGATGGCCGCCATATCTGCGCCGATGGCTGACGGAGAAAGCTGCAGCATTGCCACGCGGTGCAGCAGGCTGAGCATCTCGACCAGCAGCGCTTCCCATTCGACACCACGGGCAGCTGCCGCGTTAACCAGCGACATCACACGCTCACCGTTGGCGGCAATCATCGCTTCGATGAGGGACAGCGCCTGATCGTCGTCCAGCGTGCCAAGCATAGCGCTGACTGCATCGGTCGAGAGTTTGCCGTCACCGCTGGCTATCGCCTGATCGGTAAGGCTTAACGCATCACGCAGGCTGCCGTCTGCCGCACGTGCCAGCAGTTGCAGAGCGCGCGGTTCGTGGGCAATTTTCTCTTCGTCGAGAATATGTTCAAGCTGAGCACGGATCTGTTCAACGTCCAGCGCCTTAAGATGGAACTGCAGGCAGCGCGACAGAATGGTGACCGGTAGCTTTTGCGGATCGGTAGTCGCCAGCAGGAATTTCACATGTGCAGGCGGCTCTTCCAGCGTTTTGAGCAGGGCGTTGAAGCTGTGGCGCGACAGCATGTGTACTTCATCGATCAGGTAGACCTTGAAGCGGCCACGCGCCGGGGCATACTGCACGTTGTCCAGCAGATCGCGGGTATCTTCAACTTTGGTGCGTGAGGCGGCGTCGATTTCGATCAGGTCGACAAAGCGGCCCTGCTCAATTTCACGGCAGTTATCACACACGCCACACGGCGTCGCGGTGATCCCGGTTTCGCAGTTCAGACCTTTTGCCAGTAAACGGGCAATAGAGGTTTTACCGACGCCGCGAGTGCCGGAGAAAAGATAGGCGTGATGAATGCGACCTAGCGACAAGCCATTCGCCAGGGCCGTCAGCACATGTTCCTGACCGACAACGTCAGCAAAGGTTTGTGGTCGCCATTTACGGGCTAACACCTGATAACTCATGGGCAGGCTCTGCAACGCTGGAAGGTGAATTTATGGAGGGGAATGCTATCACAACCTCACCCGTTGAGCGAGGTTGTGAAAACCGGGATCAATGACCCGGGAAAGGCACCAGGCTGTAGCTGGTAACACCGTGTTTCGCCAGGCGCTGTTCGCCACCCAGATCGAACAGGTTGATGATGAAGGCCGCATCGCTGACTTCACCACCCAGACGACGGATCAGCTTCACGGTCGCTTCGATGGTGCCACCGGTCGCCAGCAGATCGTCAACCACCAGCACTTTATCGCCCGGTTTGATGGCATCTACGTGGATTTCCAGCTGATCGGTACCGTATTCCAGCTCGTAAACTTCAGCGATGGTTTCACGCGGCAGCTTACGCGGTTTACGTACCGGCACAAAGCCTACGCCCAGTGCCAGCGCAACCGGTGCGCCAAACAGGAAGCCGCGGGCTTCGGTACCTACTACTTTGGTGATCCCGGCGTTTTTATAACGCGCTACCAGCAGTTCAATGCTGAGCGAGTACGCTTTCGGGTCTTCCAGCAAGCTGGTGACATCACGGAAAAGAATGCCAGGTTTTGGGTAGTCCTGGATGCTTTGGATGCTGTTTTTCAGATATTCAAGCTGCTGTGCAGTTGCGGTCATCGGTTTGTGCCTAAATAAAACAGTGTGACTCACAGTGCGCAAAAAGTCGGCCAAGGTAACAATTGTATAACCTTTAACCAGGCGCACCTGTGCTCGAAAACGGTCGAATTTACTGTCTGTGCGCAATAATTGCAACAGCCATTATAAGGCATCAGTGCTTTTGTTGCTTTTCATCAACCACGGGGATCCGCCACATGAAAATCAGCAGGCAGGCCAGGATCGCCAACAGCAGGATGCGCACCCACATCATTTTCACCAGCCATAATGAAATGGCAAAGGTGATAAGAATAACGGCAATCGCACGCGGTTTGGCTCCAGGCGGCATTGCCCGGTGTTTTTGCCAGTGGCGCAGATAACCGCCAAACCACGAACGGTACAGCAGCCAGTGGTGAAAGCGCGGCGACGAGCGGGCAAAGCACCAGGCCGCCAGCAGGATAAACGGCGTGGTCGGCAGTAAGGGCAAAACGACACCCAGCGTGCCAAGCACTACCGCGAACCAGCCAATGATGATTAAAATAGTACGCTGCATAATGCGAATCGTTATCAAACTGAACGGCTACTTTACCACTGGAGAGCGCATTGAAAACAGCCTTGCTTCTTGAGACGCTGCAAAACCAGCTGACTGCTCTGCGGGCGCAGGCTACACCGCTGATGGGGCACGCCACGCTGAAACCGCGCTTTGATCGACAGCTTTTCCGCACCCGCAGTACGTTAATCCAGGATTATCTTGCTGAAGCGCAGACCCATCTCGACGAGCTTCGCCACGCGGTAGAGAGCGAAAATCAGGAACAGGTGGCCTGGCTTGCGGAACATCTCACCGGACAGATCTCCGCCCTGCACCGCGAAATTGCCACCTGGCCGCTGCGTGCCTGGGACAGTGCATCACCGGGGCTCGGCAAATGGCAGCGCAAGCGGCTGGAGCACCAGGAGTTCGAACGTCGTCTGTTTGAGATGAAGCGTGAGCGAGAAACGCGCCTGAACACCAGCGAAACGCTGGAAGAACAGCAGTTATTAATGCGGGAAATTAGCGCACTGGAAGGTCGAATCAATCGCTGTCGGCAGGCGCTGGATGAAATCGAACGCGTGATTGAACGCCTGACCCGTTAAAAGGAGCCACACAGATGTCACTGGAAAATGCACCCGACGAGGTCAAACTGGCCGTCGATTTAATCATGCTGCTGGAGAATCATGACATCCCGGCGGAGACGGTGCTGAAGGCGCTGGAGATAGTGAAGCGGGATTTTGAGGGGAAATTGCCCTCACCCCGCCCCTCTCCCTGAGGGAGAGGGAGAAAACCATTCCCTCGCCCCCTCAGAGCAGAGGGAATATGGATTATGCAGGAGTAGGATCATCACCCTTAATCTCGCGCTTCACTTCCGTATGCTCATCACCTTTTTCATTACGCAGGTGAACCTCAAGCTGGTTGAAAGCGATATTAATGTCGTTTTCACGGCACAGACGATCGATAGCGCGGTTCAGCTCATCAACGGCAAAGCTGCGGTCGCGCAGCTCACGCACGTATAAGCGCAGCTCGTGATCCAGCGTGCTTGGGCCAAAGGTGGTGAAGAAGACCGATGGGGCCGGATCGTGCATCACCTTCGGATGTTCAGCCGCGGCCTGTAGCAGTACCTCTTTTACCTTATCCAGATCCGAACCGTAGGCTACGCCCAGGCGGATCACTACGCGGGTGACCGTATCAGAGAGTGACCAGTTGATCAGACGTTCGGTCACGAAGGCTTTGTTCGGGATGATCACCTCTTTGCGATCGAAGTCGGTGATCGTGGTGGCGCGAATACGGATCTTGCTGACGGTACCGGAGAAGGTGCCGATGGTCACGGTATCGCCAATACGTACCGGACGCTCAAACAGAATGATCAAGCCAGAAACGAAGTTACCGAAGATCTCCTGCAAACCAAAACCAAGACCAACAGAGAGCGCAGCGGCCAGCCACTGCAGTTTATCCCACGAGACGCCAAGCGAGCCGAAGACCGTCATCGCACCGACAATAATGATGACGTAGTTCAGGATGGTGGTGATGGCATACGATGCCCCCTGACGCAGGTTCAGGCGTGACAGCACCAGCACCTCCAGCAACCCAGGCAGGTTGCGGATCAGCGCCCAGGCGACCATCGACGAAACCAGCGCGAAGAGCAGACTGCCCATCGTCACGCTTTTCATCACCGTGGCACCCGCTTCCGTTCCGCTGTACTGCCAGAGCGTGACGCTGTCGAGATAAGCAAACACGGTAATTAAATCAGACCAGATAGCCCAGAACATCACCCCAAACAGCGCGACCATGACCAGCATGGTAATGCGCAACGTCTGCTGGTTAACCTGCTCCAGCGCGATGGTAGGTTCTTCCTGTGGCTCCGCGCCTTCAGCGCCCTCTTTAACCTGATGCTGACGGCGGGCAATGGCACGACGATAAGCGATACGGCGAGCCGCCACGCTCAGGCCACGCAGTACCGTCTGGTAAAGCAGGTTCCAGACGATCACCAGATAGACGGTTTCAATCCAGCGCCCGGACAGGCGCAGCGTCGTATAGAAGTAACCCGTTGCCGTAAGCACCATCAGCGCCAGCGGAATTATCGCCAGCACCGTTACGGTGGCCAGACGAATATTGTGGGACTCTTTATCACGCCAGCTATCGCGGCACATTGGCCACATCAGTATGGCGATCAGCAGCAGGTTCAGCAGAATGACCAGTTGCCCCAGCACGTCGTCCATCAGGTGCAGCGGAGAAAGCTCAGACACAACAGACCAGAAATGCAGCGGCAGGAGCGCCAGGCTGATACGCACAATCTGACGACGCCAGTGGCTGGTCAGTTTCTCTGGCATGTTGAAATGACGTACCGCAACGCCGTCTTTTTCCAGCACTTTCCAGCACAGGCCAAACACCAGCCAGAACAGCGCCAGTTTTTTACTGAAGGCCCACAGCAAATCGCTGACGTTGAGCTGCATCGTGAGCAGAATAAGACCAACGGCCAGGATGAGCAGACACACCGGCAGCGCACGGATCAGGTCAATCAGGATCGCTTTTGGCGTGTGGAGCTGGCTATCGTTTCGCAACTGCCCCACTTCAGCCGCCAGCTTCGCCTGGTATTTTTTCATCCAGGCCAGACGCCAACGAATGAGACCTGCAATCAGCAACAGCGGTAACCCCGCCAGGAAGGCAATCATCACCGCAGGCCAGGCTTTCTCCCAGTTCACGGTAATTTTCATGCTCTTGATCTGGGTTTTCAGCGTCTCAGGGAAGGATTTCACCCAGTCCCAGTCCATCGGTTTGTTGCTGTTCACCCAGAAAATTTGCTGAGTCAAAATCTCCTGCAGGCTTTTAGAGACGCTCACTAACTGTTGCTGGTTAATTTGCAGGTTAATCGCCATCATCAGCTGGTTGCCTAGCTGTTTGTTGAACTGGTCGAGCAGCTCGCGGCGCATATCCACCACCTGCAACAGCGCGTCGTGAACTTCAGGGTTCACTTCACTGGAATGGCCCTCTTCCACTTTGGCGACAAAAGCATCGCTCTGGAAAAGCGCGTCGCGCTGCTGGTTCACATCAAATTGTTCCAGACGTAAATCAGCAATGCGGTTGGTCATATCCTCCAGCTCGTCAGCAGAGGGCAGCGTCTGCTGTTGCTGGTAGAGAATACGTGACAGCAGAAGACTGCCTTTCAGGACGGCAATCTGCTCTTTAATATTGCGCTCAGCCTGGAGCGCGCGATCCAGCCAGTTTTTCACTTTGATATTTTGCTGAACCAGCGAGTTACCGTTTTCTGTCGCCTGAATCAGGCGCTGGCTCAGCTGGTGGTTAATATCCAGCTCCTGTTTCACCAGCGGATTAGCCTGAATACGGGCGGTTTCGTCCGGCGATACGGCTTCCTGCGCGGTTTTTTCCGTCAGCGTAAGACGCTTGCTGTTCACCGCCTCCTGCAACAACTGAAGCTGATGTTCCAGACGATTAATATTCGCGGTGACATAATCACGCTGTTTTTGCAGCGTATCCTGCAGCACCGTATTCCCTTCCAGGCTTTTACGCTGCTGTTCAATCTGCGCATTGATTAAGGACTGCTGAACCAGCAGTAATGTTTGCTGCGTCGGGCGTAAAGCACCTTCGCCAACCGTTGTTCCGTTCAGGCGATTGCGAATTTGCTGCAGTTGCTGAGATGCGACATACATCGAGTTCTGCACGCGTTCTGGCTGAGTTTGCAGTGAGACCAGCTGGCTATTATACGTTGCGAGATCGGCCTGTGCCGTTTGCAGGTCGTCGAGTAATTGCGCAACCCGCGACTCCAGCTGACGCAATGAAAGCGTCGCAAGCGTTTTGCGGGTTTCATCATCGTTATCGACGTCACTCAGGGCACTCAGGGCATCTGTTGCCTTACGCATGGCATCGGGGGCCTGCGCGACCTTCTGACGCAGTTGCGCGGTTTCCGCTTTGACACGCTCAGTTTTATCAATCGATTCCAGCGTTTCCATCAGATCCTGCTGGATGAGTTTTTCCTGAGGAGAGAGATCTTTTTGTTTGCTCAGGGTATCGAGTTGCGACTGAACATCAGCACGCGAAGGGATATCCGTGCTGTTATCAGCGCGGGCCCAGGAAAGCGGTGCTGTTGCGAAGAAAAACAGCGTCGCAAAAAGAAAGGCAAGAACAGGGTGTTGCGAGCGATTGATGTGCAGCATAGTCGTGAATAATGTCAGAAGATGACCAAAAATAGTCCGGCGTGCAGGATATCACGCCCGCCTGAAGCAGAATAGCGCGAACATAGACCTCTGGGATAATTCTTAAAAACAGTTCAGGTAGTTAGCTGTGTCGCGTCACCACGAAGCGTCGGGCAAAATTGGCACATTTCCAGCAGAATCGCGACATAGCTACGCGCTTCCTCTTTGAGATCGAATGTCTGCGGGGCAAAAAGCCAGTTTTCCATCAAACCAGAAATATAGCTGCGCATCAAAATAGCCGCCCGGCGAGTCAACAGGTTGGTCGGTAACATCTTTGCTTTTATACACTGGTTCAGCGTCTGTTCGATACGGTCGTAACTCTCCAGGCACAGGCTGCGTTGTGCCTGCTGGACCACCGCCATTTCCCCCACGAACTCACATTTATGAAAGATGATTTCCATCATTAACCTGCGACGTTCTTCAACTACCGTTGCTTCAAGGATATATACTAATATTTCTCTTAATACTGAGAGTGGATCGTCGGGGAATTTTGCCCGATACTCAATCTCTAGATCGCTAATACTGGCTTCTGAAAGTTGCCAGATTTCACTAAACAGGTCTGACTTGTCTTTAAAATGCCAATAAATTGCTCCCCGCGTCACACCGGCGGCCTGAGCAATCTGAGCCAGCGAGGTTGACGATACCCCTTGCTGAGAAAACAAACGCATTGCAACGTCCAGGATGTGCTGACGTGTCTCAATGCTTGTTGTTTAGTTTTTCGTGCCATATGCCAGTGAATTTACAGGAGTCAGATTTACATACATTTGTGAATGTATGTACCATAGCATGACGATAATATAAACGCAGCAATGGGTTTTGGGACCCAGGACCATTGATCAATTTGAAATCGGACACTCGAGGTTTACATATGAACAAAAACAGAGGGTTAACGCCTCTGGCGGTCGTTCTGATGCTCTCAGGCAGCTTAGCGCTTACAGGATGTGACGACAAAAAGGCTCAACAAGGAGCTCAGCAGATGCCAGAAGTTGGCGTCGTGACGCTCAAATCCGAACCTCTCCAGATCACAACAGAATTACCTGGCCGCACAAACGCTTATCGTGTTGCAGAAGTTCGTCCTCAGGTAAGTGGCATTATCCTGAAACGTAACTTCACCGAAGGGGGAGATATTGAAGGGGGTGTCTCTCTGTATCAGATTGATCCTGCTACCTACCAGGCCGCATACGAAAGTGCAAAAGGCGATCTGGCGAAAGCAGAAGCTGCAGCCAAAATCTCCCAACTGACGCTGAACCGCTATAAAAAACTGCTCGGCACGCAATACATCAGTCAACAGGATTACGATACTGCTCTGGCCGATGCCCAGCAAGCCAACGCGGCCGTCGTGGCAGCAAAAGCGGCTGTCGAAACTGCGCGTATCAACCTGGCCTATACCAAAGTGACCTCCCCTATTAGCGGACGCATTGGTAAATCTTCCGTGACGGAAGGCGCTCTGGTGCAGAACGGGCAAAGCACTGCGCTGGCCACCGTGCAGCAGCTTGATCCGATCTACGTTGACGTCACCCAATCCAGCAACGATTTCCTGCGTCTGAAACAAGAGCTGGCAAACGGCACTCTGGAACAGGAAAACGGCAAAGCGAAAGTGGAGCTGGTTACCAATGACGGTGTCAAATACCCGCAGTCAGGTACGCTGGAATTCTCTGATGTGACGGTCGACCAGACCACCGGTTCTATCACCTTACGTGCAATCTTCCCGAACCCTGACCACACGCTGTTGCCAGGTATGTTTGTTCGCGCTCGTCTGGAAGAAGGGACTAACCCAACCGCACTGCTGGTTCCACAGCAGGGTGTAACCCGTACGCCGCGTGGCGATGCGAGTGCACTGGTGGTAGGTGCTGATGACAAAGTCGAAACGCGTCAAATCACTGCCACGCAGGCGATTGGCGACAAATGGCTGGTCACTAAAGGTCTGAAAGATGGCGATCGCGTAATTGTTACCGGTTTGCAAAAAGTACGTCCTGGCGCGCAGGTCAAAGCGCAGGAAGTCAAATCTGACGAGAAACAACAAGCCGCAGCCGGTGGTCAGTCAGAACAAACCAAGTCTTAACTTAAACAGGAGCCGTTAAGACATGCCTAATTTCTTTATCGATCGCCCCATATTCGCGTGGGTGATCGCCATCATTATCATGCTAGCCGGGGGACTTGCGATCCTGAAGCTGCCTGTCGCGCAATATCCGACCATTGCGCCACCGGCTATCGCGATCACTGCCACCTACCCCGGCGCAGATGCAGAAACGGTACAAAACACCGTGACGCAGGTTATCGAACAGAACATGAACGGTATCGATCACCTGATGTATATGTCGTCTAACGGTGACTCCACCGGTACGGCGACAATCACGCTGACCTTTGAATCCGGTACGGATCCTGACATCGCCCAGGTTCAGGTGCAGAACAAACTGCAGCTGGCTATGCCGCTGCTGCCACAGGAAGTACAGCAACAGGGTGTGAGCGTTGAGAAAGCATCCAGTAGTTTCCTGATGGTTGTTGGCGTTATCAACACCGACGGGACCATGACGCAGGAGGATATTTCCGACTACGTAGGTGCCAACATGAAGGACACCATCAGCCGTACTTCCGGTGTGGGTGATGTTCAGCTGTTCGGTTCCCAGTACGCGATGCGTATCTGGATGGATCCAAACAAACTGAACAACTTCCAGCTGACGCCGGTTGACGTGATCAGCGCCATCAAAGCACAGAACGCCCAGGTTGCAGCCGGTCAGTTAGGTGGTACACCACCGGTGAAAGGCCAGCAACTTAACGCGTCGATCATTGCGCAAACCCGTCTGACCTCCGCCGATGAGTTCAGCAAAATTCTGCTGAAAGTGAATCAGGATGGTTCCCAGGTTCGTCTGCGTGACGTAGCAAAAGTAGAACTGGGTGGCGAAAACTACGACGTTATTGCGAAGTTTAACGGCAAACCAGCGTCTGGTCTGGGTATCAAACTGGCGACAGGGGCTAACGCCCTGGACACCGCGACGGCTATCCGCGCAGAACTGAAGAAGATGGAGCCGTACTTCCCGTCAGGTCTGAAGATCGTTTATCCGTATGACACCACGCCGTTCGTAAAAATTTCGATTCACGAAGTGGTTAAAACGCTGGCAGAAGCGATCATCCTGGTATTCCTGGTCATGTATCTGTTCCTGCAAAACTTCCGTGCAACGCTGATTCCAACCATCGCGGTGCCGGTTGTACTGTTGGGGACGTTTGCTATCCTCGCGGCCTTTGGGTTCTCGATAAACACCCTGACGATGTTCGGGATGGTACTGGCCATCGGCTTGCTGGTGGATGATGCCATCGTCGTTGTCGAGAACGTTGAACGTGTGATGGCCGAAGAAGGGCTACCGCCGAAAGAAGCAACCCGTAAATCAATGGGCCAGATCCAGGGCGCACTGGTCGGTATCGCGATGGTACTGTCAGCGGTATTTATCCCGATGGCCTTCTTCGGTGGTTCAACCGGGGCAATTTACCGTCAGTTCTCTATCACCATCGTGTCGGCAATGGCTCTTTCCGTGCTCGTGGCGTTGATCCTGACGCCAGCGCTGTGTGCCACCATGTTGAAGCCAATTGCAAAAGGCGATCATGGGGAGCACAAAAAAGGGTTCTTCGGCTGGTTTAACCGCGTATTTGATAAGAGCACGCACCACTACACCGACAGCGTAGGGAATATCCTGCGCAGCACCGGTCGTTACCTGCTGCTCTATATCATCATCGTGGTCGGCATGGCCTATTTGTTTGTTCGTCTGCCAAGTTCGTTCCTGCCAGATGAAGACCAGGGCGTGTTCCTGACGATGGCGCAGCTTCCGGCCGGTGCATCACAAGAACGTACCCAGAAAGTGCTGGATGAAGTGACGGACTACTACCTCACCAAAGAGAAAGCGAACGTTGAATCCGTGTTTGCGGTTAACGGCTTTGGCTTTGCGGGTCGTGGTCAGAACACCGGTATTGCCTTCGTCTCCCTGAAAGACTGGTCAGAACGTCCAGGCTCAGAGAACAAAGTTGAGGCGATTACCGGCCGTGCAATGGGCACCTTCTCGAAGATTAAAGATGCGATGGTGTTCGCCTTTAACCTGCCAGCGATTGTTGAACTGGGTACCGCAACCGGCTTTGACTTCCAGCTGATTGACCAGGCCGGTCTGGGACATGAAAAACTGACTCAGGCACGTAACCAGTTGTTCGGTGAAGTGGCGAAACATCCTGACCTGCTGGTCGGCGTTCGTCCTAACGGTCTGGAAGATACGCCACAGTTCAAGGTTGATATCGATCAGGAAAAAGCACAGGCATTGGGCGTTTCCATCAGTGACATCAATACCACACTGGGTGCCGCCTGGGGCGGTAGCTACGTGAACGACTTCATCGACCGTGGTCGTGTGAAGAAAGTGTATCTGATGTCAGAAGCGAAATACCGTATGTTGCCAGGTGATATCAATAACTGGTACGTACGTGGCAGTAATGGCCAGATGGTTCCGTTTGCCGCCTTCTCGACCTCGCGTTGGGAATATGGTTCTCCACGTCTGGAACGCTACAACGGTCTACCGTCGATGGAAATTCTCGGCCAGGCTGCGCCGGGTAAAAGTACTGGTGAAGCGATGCTGATGATGGAGCAACTGGCCAGCAAGCTGCCTTCAGGTATCGGCTATGACTGGACCGGTATGTCCTATCAGGAACGTCTGTCCGGTAACCAGGCCCCTGCCCTGTATGCGATCTCGCTAATCGTGGTCTTCCTGTGTCTGGCAGCGTTGTACGAGAGCTGGTCAATTCCGTTCTCCGTTATGCTGGTGGTACCGCTCGGGGTTATCGGTGCGCTGCTTGCCGCAACGTTCCGTGGTTTGACCAACGACGTGTACTTCCAGGTAGGTCTGCTGACAACCATTGGCTTGTCGGCGAAGAACGCGATACTTATCGTTGAATTCGCCAAAGACCTGATGGAGAAAGAAGGTAAAGGCCTGATTGAGGCGACGCTTGAAGCGGTACGTATGCGTCTTCGTCCAATCCTGATGACCTCTCTGGCGTTTATCCTCGGTGTTATGCCGCTGGTTATCAGTTCAGGTGCGGGCTCCGGTGCGCAGAACGCCGTAGGTACAGGTGTAATGGGGGGTATGGTCACCGCGACCGTTCTCGCTATCTTCTTCGTACCGGTGTTCTTTGTGGTGGTTCGCCGCCGCTTTAGCCGCAAGAGTGACGATATCGAGCATAATCACTCGGTAGAACATCACTGATACCGGTTTCATCCTATAAAAAGGCCGCATTAGCGGCCTTTTTCATTTTGGTGTAAAAATCATAAATTACGCTTATTGCTGATCTATTTATTTTCTGTCATCGTAATAAGACATATCATAATTAACCGATAACTGACCCGACGAGTTTGTGATTTTTTTAATTTCATTTCGTCGCATAGCTTATTAGGAATAATCCTAATCCATGTGTCTGGATAGCGAATGTCTGAATCAGGACTTCATTTGGTGACAAATGTTAACTCAATGAAACATAAGGAAGCCGTAAAAAAGTCACTCCTGTTTTAGATTACGCAACCAGCCCCAGGGCAAACAATTGCGTACAAGTTCGCAGCGTTGCGTTTTAATTGTAATTTTTCGTAATAGCGCGATGAAATCTTGAAAGGAGTGGCTTATAGTTAGAGTTATCAGGAACACAGCACCCGTGCGGCTAAGTATGTTGTATCCATCCCGACGTTGATGTTCGGTGAGTAAGAAATCACTCAAAAGGGGATGCGCTATGGACGAGTACTCGCCAAAAAGGCATGATATCGCGCAGTTGAAATTTCTCTGCGAATCCTTGTACCATGACTGCCTTGCCAATCTTGATGAAAGTAACCACGGCTGGGTGAACGATCCTACGTCTGCTATCAATTTACAGCTGAATGAGCTGATAGAGCATATCGCAACCTTCGCACTTAATTATAAAATTAAGTACAATGAAGATAATAAGCTGATTGAGCAAATTGACGAATACCTGGACGACACCTTTATGTTGTTCAGCAGCTACGGCATTAACGCACAGGATTTGCAAAAATGGCGTAAATCTGGGAATCGTCTATTTCGCTGTTTCGTCAACGTGAGCAGAGCTAACCCTGTTAGCCTTTCCTGTTAAAATTATTACAACTACTAAGGTAAATTTATGTCTGATAAACCATTAACCAAGATCGATTATTTGATGCGCTTACGACGTTGTCAGTCAATAGACACGCTGGAACGTGTAATTGAAAAGAATAAATACGAGCTTTCTGATAATGAACTGGCTGTATTTTATTCAGCGGCTGACCATCGTCTTGCTGAGCTAACAATGAATAAACTGTATGACAAAATCCCCTCTTCTGTGTGGAAATTTGTCCGTTAATCTTTGACGTGTATCTGCAGAGGTTTTGCCATTTTCTAAACTGAAGTCACCTTTCGAATTACACTCCCTGAGTGAAAACCAGGTTCCCGAGTAAAAAGTGTTCAGCAGCAACTATGTTGTGACTGTGGTCACAACGATTTTTTGGGAACGTTCCCTTTCTGGTTAATCCTCTTTACCCTGAGGTAATTCACGATCCCAGAGAGGTTTCCCATGAGCACAGAAAAACAGAAGATGATCGCAGGTGAACATTACCTCCCCGGTGATGAGACGTTACGGGCCGATCGACTGCATGCCCGTCATCTTGTTCACCGCTATAACCACACGACTCCTGATGCAAAACCAGAACGCCAGCAGATACTCGCAGAACTCCTGGGGAAAAGTGAAGGCGCTTATATTGAGCCAGGCTTCCGCTGCGATTACGGCTATAACATTTATCTGGGTAACGCGTTTTACGCTAACTTCGATTGTGTGATGCTTGATGTCTGCCCTATTCATATTGGCGACAACTGCATGCTCGCTCCGGGTGTTCATATCTATACGGCGACACACCCGCTGGATGCTGACGAACGTAACAGCGGTGTCGAGTTTGGCAAACCTGTCAGCATTGGCAATAATGTCTGGATTGGTGGACGAGCCGTTATTAACCCTGGCGTCACCATTGGTGATAATGTGGTGGTTGCTTCCGGTGCCGTTGTCACCAAAGATGTTCCGGCCAACGTCGTCGTCGGCGGAAATCCAGCTAAAATAATAAAAACGCTGTAATCCGGTGGGGAGCAAACTGTTATGGTCTTTCTGTACATAACTGTTACTTTTTTCAACCAAATGGCTCCCCTAAAATAGGCAGATCCCCTGTATTTTCATAATTCATGAAGGCAAAAAATGACCGAGATACAGCGCCTGCTTACCGCCACCATCGACGATCTTAACATCCGTGAAAAGCGCGACAATCGCCCGCGCTTTAGCATTAGTTTTATCCGCAAACATCCAGGGCTGTTTGTCGCCATGTATGCTGCCTGGCTGGCGACGCTTATTGTAATGCTGAAGTCCGACACGCTGGTGGATTCCGTCTGGCTGCTGGTTGTACTGTTTGTGGTGTTTAACGCCTTTTTCTTTTTCGACGTGCATCCTCGTTATCGCTACGAAGATATCGACGTGCTCGATTTCCGGGTCTGCTATAACGGCGAGTGGTATAACACACGCTTTGTCCCGTCAGAACTGATCGACAGCATTTTGCATTCCCCAGCGGTAGAGACCGTGCAAAAAGAGAAGCTGCAGAAAATGGTATCAACCAAAGGCCAGCTCTCCTTCTATGATGTCTTTACGCTTTCCCGCCCCGCTGCTGCGTAACGAGAATCTGTGTGCGTCAGCCTCCCAACGCATACAACAACCTGAACACACCCTCCTGCAAGGTGGGTGTGTTTGAAAACACGCTTGCCACCGACCCGATGGCAAGCAGAGAAGATCCCTGGAAAGTTGGCGTGCTACGTGCGCTTAACGTCTTTTTTTACGTCCCTGAACAGCCTTAAAACGCGGGTTAGATTTGCAAATAACGTACAGTCGTCCTTTGCGTTTGACTATCTGGCAATCCGGATGGCGCTGTTTCGCACTGCGCAGAGAATTAAGTACCTGCATGATTAACCCCGCTTCGCATTAAGAAAACCGCCAAAACGCTGACGGAAGCGTGCCGTACTGCCTTCTGCCGAAAACGTTTTTTGCTTACCGGTGTAGAACGGATGTGACTTCGAAGAAACCTCAATAGAAACGTATGGATACGTTCTACCGTCGAGTTCAATTTCGCGATCGGTTCTGATGGTTGAGCCGACTTTAAAGTACTCATTGGCACTGGTGTCGTGAAACACGACGGTGCGATAGGCTGGGTGGATATCAGATTTCATCATAGACTCCATATGTTTTGTTATAACATAACAAAACAGTATCTGAGTCACCGTACAAAAGCAAGCCCCGATCATGCACCGTATCCCCGGAATTATTTTCTGATTTGCCTGGGAACGAAGTGAAATCAATAAATGGCACGTGCTATAACTATATCATTTCGCGATAAAATCTTTTTCCTCTGGCGAGCACACTCAGTGTCCCGGGATTGGGCATATGAGGAAGGAAACAGCTGCATGAAAACCCGACATCTGGTCAGCCTGGTGACAGGCATACTGATCGTTTCTGTGCTGGTGCCGATTTGCCTCAGTATCTGGCTGGCCCATCGCCAGGCGGAAGAGCAGTTTGTCAATGTACTGGATAACTATGCTTCACGCGTATTGATGCGTACAGACGGGGTTGTCGCTCAGGCGAAAGATGCACTCACCCAACTGCAAAATTATGAAGCCCCTCCCTGCAGTCGTCAGCATCTGAGAGAGATGCGCCTGGTCGCTTTCTCCCGGCGGTATGTGCAAGAGGTGATTTATGTTGATAACCTGAAACCCGTCTGTTCATCTCTCGAACAAATCAGCAACGCACCTGCCTATCCCCCTCCGATGCGCATTACCCGGGACGGCTACAGCACATGGCTGTCACCACAAAACGATCTTGGGTTTAACCACTATATGGCCATTGTCGGTCGGGGACATTACCTGGTGATGATCGACCCCGACTCTCTGGTGGATGTGCTCCCGTTCAGTACGACCCACATTGATGCTGCTTTGATTGGCGACGCGCGCAATCTGATTTTTGCCAGCAGTAATACGCTTGATCACCATATTCACGCGCTTCTGGGTAACCAGAAAATAACGCGCCTGCAGTACAACGGTTCGATGTATATCACTAAACCCGTTCCGGAACTGGGCTTTACGGTGGTGGCGTGGGCAGCGCTGAAACCGCTGGATGAAAACTGGCATCAACAGTTGCTCATCTGGCTTCCTGCAGGGATATTGATCAGCCTGCTTGCCGCGTTCTTTATGCTGCGACTTCTGCGCCACATACAGTCTCCGCGTAACCGCCTGCAGGATGCCATTAACAGCCGTGATTTTGTGGTCCACTATCAGCCCATTGTGGCGTTAGGCAGTGGAAAGATGGTCGGCGCGGAGGCGCTGGCACGCTGGCCGCAGCCTGACGGGAGCCACCTGTCACCCGATATTTTTGTGTCGCTCGCGGAACAAACGGGCCTTATTTCGCAGCTGACTCAATTAATCATCGAAAAAGTATTCGAAGATATGGGGCACTGGTTACACCTTCATCCGGATCAGCATATTTCCATTAACCTTGCGCCCGACGATCTGACCTCCGGTAAGCTACCGCCCCTGCTTCATCATCTGCTGAACAAATGGCAAGTCCACCCCGGACAAATAGCCCTTGAACTCACCGAGCGCGGTTTTGCCGATCCAAAGGTCAGCGCCCCGGCCATTGCTGCATTCCGCCGTTCAGGCCACGCTATTTATATTGATGATTTTGGAACCGGCTATTCCAGTCTCAGTTACCTGCAGGATCTGGACGTCGATACGCTAAAAATTGATAAATCTTTCGTGAATGCGCTGGAGTACAAAAATGTGACGCCACACATTATTGAAATGGCGAAATCGCTGAAGCTGGCGATGGTTGCGGAGGGTATTGAAACGGCAGGGCAGCTCGCCTGGCTGCACCGCCACGGGGTACAGTACGGACAAGGGTGGTACTACAGCAAAGCAATGCCAAAAGTGGAATTTATTCTGTGGGCTGAATACAACCTCGAAAATCATCCTGCTTAAGCAGGATTAAAAGTACGGCCACCGTATGTGGCCGTATCTGTCAGGTCAGCTAATGTTCTGATGCCAGCTAAAGGTATAGCGTAGCTGGCGTTTTTGCAGGATAAACTCTGGTGAAACGCTGGGGCTCCAGGAGTCATCGCCGCCCACGCCCATATGGAACGCGTCAAGATTAAGCCAACACCCCGGTTCCTCGCGTAGCAGATGATGATGGGTTGTCTCGCGCAGCTGTTGCTGGCTATAGCGGCTCACGGAGAAATGGAACTGTCCCTGCAGCTGGTGTGCCCCTAACACCAGTTCACGGGTATCACAGCGCAGGCCATTTTCTGTCGGGAAGATATACGGCGTGTGCATTGCTTCCAGCGGCAATGTCCAGCGCCCCTGCTGTGCCGCCAGTTTTCTGTCAGGATAGTTCTCATGCGGCCCCAATCCCAGCCAGCACGCGCTCTGCGGTACCTGTGCGAGCTGACAGCTCAGGCCGACACGTGCCGGTTCAGGGATGTCAGAGGCGACCTGTATCTGCACATCTGCATGCAGCACACCACGACTGTCAACCCGCCAGACCTTACGGCTCAGGAACAGTGCTTTGCCGCCATATTCCCAGACATGCAGTGTTGTCACCACCGCCTCGCCTGAGTGTTGCTCTCCTTCACACGCCAACACCCGGGGATGTAAATCGTACATCCCCGCCGCTTTCCAGCGCTCAACCCACGCATTCGGGTCAATTTGCGTGGCCTCGCTCACGCCGATATCATTATCCAGCGGTGCGCGGGTAAAGTTATCCGTCAACGGCGAAAGCAGCGTTTCAACGCCATTACGCCACCATTGCGTCAGATTTCCTGAGACACGATCGAACTGCCAGCGTTGTTGCTGATGTGTCAGCTCCAGCACGTCATCTTTTTGTGTTAAGACCGGAGGCTCACCCGCCTTCACCGGCGGTGCAATATACAGCGGAGCCGGAAGCGGCCATTGCTCCCACGCACAGCGATGGTTTGCCGGTGACCACGGCGTTGCCCGAGGCTGCAACACGGCCAGATTAAGCCAGACCTCACCCGGCTCAGCCGTGAACTGCGGCAGAGAGATTTCGAGGCGCTGCACACCCTGTGGTGCAACAGAAAGCGTGATATCCCCAGCGGCCAGTACCTTCCCGTCGCGAAGCACCGACCATTCCAGCAACTCGTTATCCGTATGGCGGAACAGGTAATCGCTCTGCACCTCAACCACCAGCGGAGACGTACTCACCAGCGTGAAGATGAAGAACTGCTGGGCGCGCTGCGCCTCATACAGTGCCGGATGCGGCGTGCGGTCAGGGAACACCAGTCCGTTCAGGCAGAACTGACGATCGTTCGGTTTATCGCCGAAGTCCCCGCCGTAGGCCCAGAAAGGATTACCATTTTCGTCTTTCCTGGTCAGAGCCTGATCGACCCAGTCCCAGACAAACCCGCCCTGCAGACGCGGGTGGCGACGAAATGCCTGCCAGTATTTAGCAAACCCACCAAAGCTGTTCCCCATTGCATGGGCGTACTCACAGAGGATCAGCGGGCGCGTCTCATCCGGCATGCCGATCCACTTTTTGATTGACCACTTTGGTACTGCCGGGAAAGGTTGATCCTGATCGACACGGGCATACATCGGGCAAACAATATCGGTTGCCGCCGTATTCGCCCCGCCGCCTTCGTACTGCACAGGGCGCGTCGGATCGGTGGCTTTTAGCCAGCCATATAAGGCATCGTGGTTTGCGCCGTGACCAGACTCATTTCCCAGCGACCAGATAATCACCGAGGGATGGTTGCGATCGCGCTGTACCATGCGGGTCACACGCTCGCTCATGGCTGGCAGCCAGCGGGGATCGTCAGCAAGGCGGCTCATGGGCACCATGCCGTGCGTTTCGATATTGGCTTCGTCAACAACGTACAATCCATAACGATCGCAAAGCGTGTACCACAGCGGATGGTCAGGATAGTGCGAGCAGCGAACCGCGTTAAAGTTGTGTTGTTTCATGAGTTCGATGTCGCGCCGCATCGTCGCGTCGTCCATCACCTGCCCGTTTTCCGGGTGATGCTCATGACGGTTTACCCCGCGGATCAGCAGCGGTTTTCCGTTGAGTTTCAGCAGGCCATTGCTGATTTCAACGCGGCGGAAACCGACATCGCAGGCTTCCGTCTCCAGCATGTTGCCTTGCGCATCCAAAAGCGCAATCGTCAGGCGATAGAGTTCCGGCGTTTCAGCACTCCATAACGCGGGTCTCTCTACCGGGATCGCCACCGTTAGCCGCTCGGCCCAATTCCCCCGCTCATCCACAATGACAGAGCCAGGGTGTTGAGTGGTGCTGGCGCATTTTTCGCCGTTGCGCCACAGGGTACATGCCACTTCACACTCTGCATAGCGGGAGCCAGCCAGCGCAACGTCAACCTTCAGCACCGCCCGGTCAAACTCCGCATTCAGATCCGTAACGACGTGATAATCCGCAATCTGCGTCCCGGGCTTATGCAGCAGGGAGACATCGCGGAAAATCCCGCTCATGCGCCACATGTCCTGATCTTCCAGATAACTGCCGTCGCACCAGCGCAGGACCATCACCGCCAGCCGGTTCTGGCCGGGGCGCAGTACCGCTGAAAGATCAAATTCGGCGGGTAGCCGACTGTCCTGCGAATAGCCTATCCACTGACCGTTACACCACAGATGGAATGCCGAGTTCACACCATCGAAGACAATTCGGGTTTGTCCGCCTTGCAGCCAGCCGTCATCCATCTCAAATGTGAGCGAGTAACAACCAGTAGGGTTTTCTGCCGGTACAAAGGGAGGGTTAACGGCAATCGGATAGGTGACGTTCGTGTAGACAGGCGTATCGAAACCCTGCATCTGCCAGTTCGAAGGTACCGGCATTACGACTGCATCGATACAATCTTCTTCCACCCATGCTTGCGGAACCTGCTCTGGTGCGGGATAAAAGCTAAAACGCCACTCCCCGTTGAGAGAGCGTATGCTGGCGGATCTCACGTCATCCCTGGCAGATTGTTCATGACGCCAGCTATGAAACGGCGCATGCGCCGCCAGACGGTTCCACTGCGTCACCCCGGGGTTTTCCCAGTCCCGACGAGCCAGAAGTGCGCTGAGGGTCAGCGATGAAGTATTGGGCATAATAACCTCGTTGCGAAGCGCTCACAATTTTAGTCAACATGCCCTGGTAAATGACACCGGTAAAGTGTCCGTACGCGATGAAGCGAGTCAGATCACAAAAGTCTTATTCACGGGCGAGTTGTTCCGCCAGCAGCGCCAGGTTTCTCAGCTGTTGCGCCAGATCCTCACGATCGGCCTGCCGTGACGTACGACGAGCGCTGGAATGGCGGGTAATTAGCGTAACAGGGAGCTGAATTTGTCGGAATTTTTCAGCACTGCCGGGGGCCAGCAGCCATTCCACACTTCGCTCGCCAGCCTCGCGAAACGCCTGCCGAATGGTAGTGAGCGGAGGGGAAAACCAGGCGCTATCTGCCGTATCATCAAACCCAACAATCGATATCTGACCAGGGACCGCAATCCCCTTTTCTGCGCAGGCACGCATCACACCCAGCGCCATTTGATCGTTCGCGACCAGAATGGCATCCGGTAACACTGCACCGGACAACAGCACATGCCCCTTCTCATATCCGCACACTGCACTCCAGTCGCCATGTGCTACTGCGGTCGCCTCAAGCCCGGCCTGCGCCAGTGCGGTTTTCCACCCCGCCAGACGCGCACGCGCAGCGACCGAACTTTCCGGCCCGCTCAGAAGTGCAATATGCTGATGCCCCAATGAGAGCAAATGCTCAACCCCCAGGTGGGCTCCCAGCGCGGCATTAAACACCAGGCTGTTCACCTGTGCCGAAGGTGCAACATCCAGAAACAGAACCGGAACAGGTGATGCCAGCGCCTGAAGCTGCTCTGCGTGAGCATCATCCAGTGGAACGTTCACCAGCAAAGCTTCCACACGCTGGGCCAGCAGTTCCTGAAGGGCAGGCAAGCACTGCTGCGGGTGTTCCACCATTGAGATCAACACGCTTGCCCCCTGAGCTGCGGCACGGGATTTTACCGCCGAGGCAATTTGTGAAGGTGCGTGCAGCGCCAGATCGGTGGTGATCAACCCCAACGTGCGGGTGCGTTTACCTGCCAGCTGCTGTGCGCCACGGTTAGGAACGTAGTTCAGCTCCGCCATCGCCTGCAGCACCTTTTCCCGCGTCCGGGCGGAGACATGTTCCGCGTCGTTGATCACACGGGAAACGGTCTGATAAGAAACCCCCGCAAGGAGGGCTACGTCATAAAGAGTGATCGCTTTCATGCATTCTGACACCGCATCAATAGATGACTTCTATTCTGGCACAGCGATATCATTAAAGCATGTGAGCGCTTCGCAAAATTAAACAACCTGCTCCGGCTGAGGAATTTTATCAGCGCGTGGTTTCTGGCGGAACCAGGGCAAACAGATCTGGATAAGCGGGCCAATGGTCAGGGCATAAAGTACCGTTCCCACACCGAATGAACCGCCAAGCAGACAACCAATCAGCAGAACGGACACTTCAATCGAGGTACGCACGCTACGGATTGACCACCCCATTCTGGCATGAATGCCAGTCATCAGACCATCACGCGGGCCTGCGCCAAAACCGGCTCCAATATACATACCCGTTGCTATCGCGTTCATCACAATAGCCGAAACCAGCAGAGCAATTCGGATGGGCAGCGAGGTTAGCTCGGGGATCAACGCCATCGAGGCATCCGCCGCCAGACCGATGACAATCACGTTACTGAGGGTGCCAAGCCCGGGGAGCTGGCGCAGGGGGATCCACAGCAGCAGCACCGCCGCACCGGTCAAAATGATCACCGTGCCAATGCTCATTCCCAGCTGTATCGCCACCCCCAGGTGAAAGACGTCCCACGGATCGACACCCAGATCCGAACGAATAAACATTGCGGTTGACAGGCCATAAAGCCCTAAGCCGACGTAAAGTTGCAGCAGACGACGTACCATTTTTATCTTCTCCGAAAAACCAGACTTTCATATTGTGCGAAAATGGCATTATGATTAATGTCCAGTTTTCAAATAGTGGACTGCATATGTCATCACGTCGTTTCGGTAGCCAGTCTTTGGTACGCCTGCTTGGCCACTGGCAACAAACCTCTACCCGGATCCCGCTCTGGCGTCAGCTGGCTGACGCGTTACGTCTGTTAATTCTTGATGGCAGGCTGGCGCTTAACACGCGTCTGCCGGGCGAGCGGGAGCTGGCCTCTGCGCTGGACGTTAGCCGCACCACCATCAGCAGTGCGCTGGCTCATCTGCGGGAAGAAGGGTATCTGGAAAGCCGTCACGGCAGCGGTTCACGCGTGATCCTGCCGGATACCCGTGCCGTACCTACCCTTTCAGCGGCAAGTGCGGCACTGGATCTCTCTACTGCCGCGCTCAATGCCGGGCCAGAAATCCACCAGGCTTACACCCATGCACTCACGGCGATCGCCCAGCACCTTTCGCTGACGGGTTATGACCAGCTCGGGTTACCGGCACTCCGCGACGCCATTGCCGCACGCTATACCGCACGTGGGCTTCCGACCCGGGCTGACGAAGTGATGGTGGTGAATGGCGCGCTCAGCGGTTTTGCGCTGATACTGCGGATGATGACTGGCCCCGGCGATCGCGTCGTGGTCGATCACCCCACCTACCCGCTGGCGATTGCCGCTATTCAGGGGGCGCAGTGTCGTCCTGTCGGCGTTTCGCTACCGGAATCGGGTTGGGATACGGATGGCTTCGCGGCAACGCTTGCCCAGACAGCGCCGCGTCTGGCATACCTGATGCCGGATTTCCACAATCCGACGGGGCGCTGTATGGATATCGCCACCCGTCAGGCGATAACCGACATCGCTGCTCAGACTCGTACCACGCTGGTTGTCGATGAAACGATGGTGGATTTATGGTTTAGCTCACCGCCGCCGCCGCCACTGGCAGCGTTTAACCCGCAGGCCACCGTGATCACACTGGGTTCCGCCGGAAAAAGTTTCTGGGGTGGACTTCGCCTCGGCTGGATCCGCGCCTCCTCACGAACCATCGCAACGCTTGCCCAGACGCGTGACACGCTGGATTTGGGATCGCCGCTGCTGGAACAACTGGCAACGCTGTGGCTTATCGAAAATAGCGACACTTTTCTCCCGGCTCGCCGGAAAATGCTGGCTGAGCGCCGTGACCGTTGCGGTGAACTGTTGCGCGAACACTTCCCGGAATGGACGTTCCATGAGCCAGAAGGGGGGCTTTCATACTGGATAGCACTGCCGGGCATGCTGGCAACACAGCTTGCCGCACGGGCTGAAACGCTGGGGATCAATCTGGGAGCCGGAACACGGTTCGGTTTGTCGGGTGCGTTTGATCGTTATTTACGCATCCCCTTCTCGCTCGCCCCGGCAGAACTGGAACAGGCGCTGCTCAGAATCAAGCCGCTGTGGCTCGCTCTGAATAAAAACATGCCATCCGTCAAACGGAGTTTAGTCTAATGTGAGCAAGATAGAAGCAGCCAATGAAATACGAACTGGTTACATTTCAACCCGTGATTAAAATCACATATTATTTCGTTGCGTAACAAATAATAAAAACTGCTGACTGTAACGTATGCAGTCAGCAGTTTTCACCCGTCAGGATTTAGTGCTGAGGAGGAATAGGAAAGCCCTTCAGTGAAATAACGAAATTTTCACCCTCTTTCTTTATTTTTGCGCCAGTATCACACCAGTCCGACGCAATACGAAAGAACTCATCACTACCAACATTCCAGCCAAGACGGACATGCTTCACGTAACCTGAACGCAACAGATCGCAGGCCTCTTTGTAGTCGTTGGCGGTAGACAGTTGTTGTTTCATTTTCTCTTCTTCAGAAGTTTGCGTAGTGCTTTGATTTCTTTAGGAGTAAATGGAGTTACACTCTCTTCTTCCGTATGCTGATTATCAATATCCTCTTCCGATACTCCCGCCTCTTCCACTGCTTCAAACGCCAGCAGCAGCAGTTTCTCCGTTGTTACGCTTAAATTTTCGTTATTCACTTCCGCATAATGGCGAAGTCTTTCTTTTAGCGCACCATCAATCTTAACGTTTAATACCGCAGTAACCATGATTGTCACTTCCCTTCGGAATAAGTCCTTTATTTAATACACGAAGTTAACATTGTAATCCAGATATATATTTTTTGCTTATGACAGAAAAAAGACACCCAATAATAAAATGGCAGTCTATTATTACAGGTTTATGACAGTAATATTTCAGCAAGATGAAATATATATTATATAAGATATTAAATACCTTTAATTTCTGTGGGTAACGAGCTGAAGTTGGGGGGAGAGAACGCAGGAGAGTCTACAGAGAGCAGAAATGGGTGGGGGCCCTGCCAGCTACATCCCGGCACACACGTCGTCTGCCCTGGCTGCTTCCTTCCGGACCTGACCTGGTGAACAGAGTAGCGTTGCGGGAGAACCAACAGAGCCCCCATTGAGAGCGTTGTTAACCAACGCGCTGGCGCATTATCCCTGTGCAGCCCACCAATTGCAAGCTGCTGGCATCCGGATGGTGGTTTATTGCGCAAACCGGAGCAAATAGGTCCCTCATCACCTTTGCAGTCAGTACAGATGCACAGATTGCGAACCCCTTCGCAGTAAATTTGCTCACTCATGCCACACTCTTTGAATGTGGCTGACCAGGCGCTTTATCTCTTTCCAGGATGCACCCATGATTAACACGCTCCCCAAAACATTGACCCTCGCCATGCCAGCCATTGACGGCGTGACTCTCCATCATAAAGGGCTGAACTTTCTGCGCCCCGACCTGATGCTGGATTTTGTCAGCATTAGCGAACGCCCCATGCTTTTCGTCACGCCGATCGCGGTACTTTATTCCACCATTGGCGTAGTACGTCACATCAACCTGAGAAGAATACCGGTTGCTGTATCCGGGCGCGTTATCTATCCCATCTGCTCACAGGCCTTACCCGATCTTCGGGCCAAACTCATCATCAATACCCCGGCGAGAAAGCTGAAATTTCTCGAAAGTCTGGTCGCGATGCGCGATCAACCTGCCGCCAGCGGCACAAAAGTGATCGGCCTCGCACTGGAGTTCACCGTTCAACAGGCTGACTGAGCAAGATACCCGTGCCGCTTCACAATCATTTCAGGGTCACTTATCCTGTGTTTTTTTACGTCTGGTAAGCAATATGGACTCTTACGATCCACTCCCTGAACCGTTACCTGACACCTTTCCTGTCCGGGTCTGGCAGATTGTTGCCTCTATTCCTGAAGGTTATGTCGCCACCTATGGCGACGTTGCTCGTCTTGCGGGTTCTCCCCGCGCGGCACGTCAGGTCGGTGGCGTACTGAAACGGTTACCGGAAGGAAGCACATTGCCCTGGCATCGGGTGGTGAATCGCCACGGAACTATTTCGCTCACCGGGCCAGACTTGCAGCGCCAGCGCCAGGCATTACTTTCGGAAGGGGTGCAGGTGTCGGGATCAGGACAGATAGATTTGCAGAAGTACCGCTGGGTGTACTGATACCCTCCCCCGAAGGAGAGGGCAAAAGCCATTAAGGCTGAGCTGACGGCGCAACAGGAACTTCCGTTTGCTGCACAGGTGTCAGATTGAGGTCAACTTTTGTCCCGCCGTTGTTGATCGCTTCCTGTACTGTATCGGTGATAAAGACCAACTTACCGTTGATCGTTACCGCCGCACTCAGAAGAATACGCGCATTCGGCTGCACGTCTGCTGGGTTATACGGTAGCACAAAGCTAAACGGAGCCTGTTTGCCTTCTGTACGAACGACGCGTTGCGACAGCACTTTCGACGGCGCATCAGCCAGCGAAGCGTCAGACAACGTCACCGTTAATACCGCATCTGGCGGCAAAGCAACTTTCTGACGGATCCAGATCGTACCAGAAACATTTGGCTGCTGAATGGACTGCTGTGAAAGTGTATTAATCCCATACGGATCTGCGGCTGGTACCTGGGCGCTCTTACCTGCGCAGGCAGACAATGCCACCGCAATAGCTATACCACTTAGCATGGGTACGAGTTTCATTGAAGTCTCCTTATCATCAATGCACCAGCGGGATCGATCCCACCCGATGTCGTTAGCATTCACATAACGTAAACAAGTGTGGCACAAATCACTTATTAATGCCTGATTTCGACTCATTATTCAGATTATTCCACCCATCTGACCACTTTCATTTCTGCGTTATACTCTGCGTATCTTTCGCTACGGCGTTTATTGAGGACGACTATGAGTCAGGCACTAAACAATCTGCTGACATTACTGAATCTGGAAAAAATTGAGGAAGGACTCTTTCGCGGACAGAGCGAAGATTTAGGCTTACGCCAGGTCTTCGGAGGGCAAGTCGTAGGACAGGCGCTGTACGCAGCTAAGGAGACCGTCCCTGCAGACCGTCTGGTGCACTCATTTCACAGCTACTTTTTACGCCCTGGAGATAGCACGAAACCGATTGTGTACGACGTTGAAGTGCTGAGAGACGGTAACAGTTTCAGCGCACGCCGCGTGGCGGCCATTCAGAATGGCAAGCCTATCTTTTACATGACGGCTTCATTCCAGGCTCCGGAACCGGGTTATGAGCATCAAAAAGTGATGCCTCCAGCCCCTTCTCCGGATGAGCTCAAATCAGAGACGGATATTGCCCGCGCGCTGGCGCATCTGTTGCCGACACAGATGAAAGAGAAGTTTATCTGTGACAAGCCGCTTGAGATCCGCCCTGTCGAATTCCATAACCCGATGAGAGGCCACACCGCCGAGCCAAAACGCCAGGTGTGGATCCGCGCCAACGGTATCGTGCCGGATGATTTTCACGTCCATCAATACCTGCTGGGCTATGCTTCCGACTTCAACTTCCTGCCGGTTGCGCTACAGCCGCACGGCGTTGGGTTCCTGGAGAAAGGGATGCAGGTCGCAACGATCGACCACTCCATGTGGTTCCACCGTCCGTTCGATATAAACGACTGGCTGCTCTACAGTGTGGAGAGCACTTCGGCATCCAGCGCGCGCGGATTTGTTCGCGGAGAGTTTTACACCAAAGCGGGCATTCTGGTGGCCTCGACGGTGCAGGAAGGGGTCATGCGAAACCGGGGATGATTTTGTGCGGCCTGATGTCCTCACCCTGGCCCTCTCCCACGGGGAGAGGGAATAAACACTAAAAAAGGCAACCGAGGTTGCCTTTTTGCAATTTATCAGGCGTTGTACGCATTCTCGCCGTGGCTGTTCACGTCCAGACCTTCGCGTTCCTGCTCTTCCGGTACACGCAGACCCACAGTCATATCCGCCAGTTTATAGCCGATGAAGGCCACAACGGCAGACCACACAACGGTGATGGCGATACTTTCCAGCTGCACCAGCAACTGATGAACCATTGTGACGCCTTCTGCGTAACCAACACCACCCAGTGATTTTGCGGCGAAGATACCGGTCATGATACAACCAATGATGCCGCAAACACCGTGTACGCCGAACACATCGCAAGGGTCATCAACGCGCAGAACGCGTTTCAGTGCGGTAACACCCCACAGACCTGCCAGCCCCGCCGCCAGACCGATGAGCAGCCCCCCGCCGACACCGACATAACCACACGCAGGGGTGATACCAACCAGACCGGCAATCGCACCAGAACATGCTCCCAGCAGGGAGGGTTTACCGCGAATAGCCCACTCACCAAATACCCAGGAGAGGATGGCACCCGCCGTTGCCACAACGGTGTTCACAAAGGCCAGCGCGGCGATTTCGTTAGCTGCACTTGCAGAACCTGCGTTGAAGCCGAACCAGCCAAAATAGAGAATTGCGGTACCGGTAAACACCATTGGCAGGTTATGCGGCTTGAACGCTTCTTTACCAAAGCCCACACGTTTACCAATCAGGTACGCCCCCACCAGACCCGCCACCGCGGCGTTGATGTGTACAACAGTACCGCCCGCAAAGTCCAGCGCGCCATGCGTCGCCAGCAGACCACCGCCCCAGACCATATGGGCAATTGGCACGTAGGAGAGCGTCAGCCAGACGACCACGAAGATCAGCACCGCAGAGAAACGGATACGCTCAGCCAGCGCACCCACAATCAGACCCACAGTGATACAGGCAAATGAGCCCTGGAAAGCGACGTGGATATACTGATAGAAGCTGCCCATCAGGGCGGTCAGTTCAATATTTTTCAGCATCGCCCAGTTAAAGTTGCCGAAGAAGGCGTTGCCTTCCCCGAATGCCAGCGAGTAACCGTAGACAACCCACAGTACGCACACCAGCGCGAACGTTACGGCAACCTGCGTCAGCATGGAGAGCACGTTTTTACCGCGGATCAGACCGCCGTAGAACAGCGCAATACCAGGAATAGACATGAACAGCACCAGCGCGGTACTGATCATCATAAAAGCGTTATCGGCTTTGTCTACCACCGCAGGGGCTGCAGCCATTGCCAGGCCCGGCAGCAGTGCCAGAGAACCCAGAGCCGTTTTGATTGTTGCTATCTTCATTTTCTCGATCCCTATCACTGTGTGCCAGGAGTTACTTACAATGCCGCTTCGTCGGATTCGCCGGTGCGAATGCGAATGACGCGCTGCAATTCGGCAACGAAAATTTTGCCGTCGCCAATTTTGCCGGTGTAGGCCGCTTTGCTAATGACATCAATGACTTCATCAAGCTGGTCATCGGCAATTGCGACATCAATTTTTACTTTTGGCAGGAAGTTAACGCTGTATTCCGCCCCGCGATAAAGCTCGGCATGACCTTTCTGACGACCAAAGCCTTTCACTTCGGTGACAGTCAGTCCCTGAATACCCATAGAAGACAACGCTTCACGCACGTCTTCGAGTTTGAATGGTTTGATTACAACCGTAACCAGCTTCATAAATCCCCTCCAGTCAGAATTCGGTAATGGCCGCAGCTAACACGTATGAGATATTGCAAGCGGTGTGCCAGAATTAAAAACAGAGGAGAAAAGCGGTGTAATGCGTGCGGAAAGGCATTGCCCGACTTACAGAGGAAAAAAAACGCACCATGACAGTGCATGGTGCGTTTCCGTTTTGCACCAACAGTAATGACTGTTAGCGCGTTGCCTGATTTTGGTGCATCAGGCGCTAAGCGACTCTTCTTCGCGCGCGCTGGCGGCCAGCTCTTCTCCGGCCAGTTGCAGCTGGTACATCTGCCAGTAGCGCCCTTTTGCCTCTAACAGCTCCCGGTGCGTACCGCGTTCGACGGCCTGCCCGCGATGCAGCACCAGAATGGTATCGGCTTCAACAATGGTTGACAGGCGATGTGCGATGACCACCAGCGTCGTATGGTCACGCACGGCGGCCAGCGCCTGCTGGATAGCCTGTTCGGTACCGGAGTCGATACTGGCCGTCGCTTCATCCAGAATCAGCACCTGCGGCGTTTCAATCAGTACACGCGCCAGCGCCAGAAGCTGCTTTTGCCCGACGGAGAGATTATTCCCCTGCTCACCCAGCCGGGTGTTGATACCGTCGCTAAATTCGCGTGCCAGGTCAGCCAGCTGTACTTTTTCCAGCACCTCCCAGACCTGCTCATGGGTATATGGCCGCCCCAGCGTCACGTTAGCGTAGAACGTATCCGCCATCACGACCGGATCTTGCTGCACCATCGCAACGCCTTTACGTAACACGTTGTGGCTGAGCGACACGAGCGGACGCCCGTCCAGACGAATTTCGCCCTGCGTTAAAGGGTAATACCCCATCAGCAAACTCGCCAGGGTGCTCTTGCCGCTGCCGGTATGCCCCACCAGCGCCACAAAACCACGCGACGGCACATCAAGGCTAATGCCCTGCAACACCAGCCGGTCGTCACGGTAGGCAAACGAAACATTATCAAAAGCAATCGCCCCGCTTTTCAGGGGGTGTTCATCATTGCCATAGGTCTGACGCGGCCTGTCCATCAGCTCGAAGACGCGCTCCCCTGCCACCACGGCCTGTTGCAGCATGGATTGCTGGGTAGTGAGCTCTATAAGCGGCTCGTTAAGGCGTCCGAGGTAGCTAATAAACGCGTACAGAACACCCACTTCAATCGTACCGTTTGAACTCAGCCCAAAGAGCATCAACAGGCCGCAGAGCACCAGCGCCGAGAAGAGGCTTAACAGTGGGCGCAGCAAGAAACCGTCCAGTCGCAGCGTCTGCATACGCGCCATATAGTGCGAACGGCTGGCTTCACCCATTCGCTCACCAAAGCGCGCCTGCTGGCGGAACTGCTGAATGACGCTCATCCCGTTGATCACTTCGTTGAAACCATCATTAATATCGGCCAGATAGGCTCGCACGCGACGCACAATTGGCGTGCTGTAGCGTTGATAGATGACCATCACGATTAACACTGCCGGGAAGATGGTGATCGCCACCAGTGCCATGCGCCAGTCGAGGCTGAACATGGCCACCAGCATGGCACCAATCAGCGCAGCACTGCGCAGCACGGTCGCCACGACGGTGACGTACAGATCGCGGATCACCTCGGTATCGTTGGTAACGCGTGAAATAACCTGCCCAACCGGCTGGATATCAAACTCGCTCAACGGCTGGCGCAGTGCCGCATCCATAACATCTGTACGCAGCTGCTGTACCACGCCAACGGCTGCCCGGTTAAAGAGCAGCGATTGCGCATAGTGCAGCCCGGCCGCCGTCAGCTGTAATCCAACGTAGGCCACACCTAAGCCTGCCACCAGTCCCAGCGGCAGATAGCTTTTCGCCACCATGTTGTCGATGAAATAGCTGATGAGCAGAGGGCCACTCACCTCAGCAATGGCCGCAATCCACAGCAAAAGCACGGCAAGGGACAGTGGTTTCCGCCACGGCGAACCATAGGCGAGCAGGCGTTTGAGCGTTGGCCACTGCGTTCCAGGCTTACGCATTTGCGGCCTCCTCATCCTGTTCAGGAGCATCGTCCAGCGCCGCTTCAAGCTGCTGGTAACGATACATATCACGATACCAGCCAGGCTGCCCGGCCAGTTGGTCATGCTGCCCGCGCTGGGCAATATGCCCGTGCTGCAACACCAGAATCTCGCTGGCTTCCGTCAGCGCCGACAAACGGTGCGCGCTGATGATCACCGTGCGTCCTTCTCCCCACTGGCGAAGGTTATGCAGGATCTGGTGCTCAGTACGCCCATCGACGGCGGAAAGCGCATCGTCCAGGATCAGGATTTCGGCATTCAGCAACAGCGCACGCGCAATCGAAATACGCTGCTTTTGCCCGCCGGAAAGCATGACACCGCGCTCACCAACTTCCGTTTCATAGCCCTGTGGCAGGCGTAAAATATCGTCGTGCACGCTGGCTAAACGCGCCACATGTTCAATTTCTTCCTGTGTCGCTGCGGGGTGACCGAGCGCAATATTGTTCGCCACAGTGTCAGAAAACAGGAACGGCGTCTGGCTGACTACCGCCAGACGGCTGCGCCAGTCGTCCAGCAGTAGCTGCGTCAGAGGGCGATCGTGGAAACGAATGTCGCCCTGTGTCACATCAAAGTGACGCTGGAGCAGCGACAGAACGGTACTTTTCCCGGAACCCGTCGGGCCACAGATACCCAGCATCTGGCCGGGGGATAGCGTGAAATTCACATTTTCGATCACCGGATGTTCCGCGTGTGGATAGGTAAATTCACGAATATCCGCTTTCATCACGCCACGCCCTTCCGGCACCGGTTCGCTACCATCATTGACGACTGGCGCTTCGGCCAGCATGGTGCGAATGCGGCTGTAGGCAGCGCTGCCGCGCTCAACAATGTTGAACATCCAGGCCAGCGCCAGCATCGGCCATATCATCAGCCCCAGATACATCGCAAAACTGGTCAACTGGCCGAGGGTCATCGACCCCTGTACCACCATCCAGCTCCCACCGCCAATGGCCAGCAGGTTCGCCATACCGATCGCGATATATATCGTCGGGTCAAAACGCGCATCAATGCGCGCGACACGCATGTTTTTCGCCCCCGTATCCGCCGCATCGGCCGCAAACAGCGCAGATTGTCTGTCCTCCAGACCGAACGCTTTGATCATGCGAATACTGGTCATACTCTCCTGAGTACGATCGTTAAGCGATGAAAATGCCGCCTGCGCCAGCTTGAAACGTTCATGAAGCTTTTCACCGTAGCGGTTGATCGCCAACGCCATCAACGGCATCGGCAGTAACGCCAGCAGGGTCAGCTGCCAGCTGATCTGGGTAGACATCACGATCAACACCGCGCAGCCCATCACCAGAGAATCCACCAGCGTTAACACCCCTTCCCCGGCGGCAAACACCACGCGATCCACGTCGTTGGTGGCGCGGGCAATGAGATCCCCGGTGCGATGACGCAGGTAAAACTCAGGATGCTGACGACTCAGCTGGCGATAAAAATCTTCGCGCAGCTCTACAGCCAGCTGATAGGACGCGCCAAATAAAAGCACACGCCAGACGTAGCGCAGCAGGTAAACAATTACCGCGGTCAGCACCAGCGTACCAACCCACATCAACACCCGTGCGGTGGTGTAATGCTGTTTCGTGACGCCATCCACGACAAACCCCACCACTTTCGGCGGGATCAGCTGCAAAATGGCAATGATAATAAGCAGGCATACTGCGCCGAGGTAGCGTTGCCACTCCCGACGAAAGTACCAGCTTAATTGGGCAAATAATCGCACGCGGTTTGTTCCTGAAGGTATTATTCCGGCAACGCCGGGAAGTTATTTAATTAATCAATGGGTAATGCGGTGGTGTATTTAATCTGTTCCATCGCAAAGCTTGAGGTGACGTCCGACAAGCCCGGTACGCTGTTGACCAGCCGCTTGTAAAAATCATCATAACGCTTCATATCGGCGACCTGGACGCGCATCAGATAATCGTATTCCCCTGCCATACGCCAGAAGCCGAGTACTTCCGGCATGTCAGAAACCTGGGTCACGAAGCGGCAATACCACTCGCTGCTGTGGTGCTGCGTTTTTATCAGCACAAATGCCGTCAGCCCAAGCCCCAGCTTTTCAGGGTCCAGCAACGCAACGCGCCCCAACAGAATGCCGTCATCTTCCAGCTTCTTGAGTCGCTTCCAGCAGGGTGTGGTGGTCAGATTAACGGCATCTGCCAACGCCTGCAAAGAGAGGGTGCAGTCGCTTTGCAGCAATGAAAGCAGCTTGCGGTCAATTTTATCTAGCATACCCACCTCACAGAGAAAATTTTTCTCCCTTCATTCTATTTTAAAGGCCAGATAGCAACAATTTTTTCTGTGCTTTTCGCTATGCTGGGCACAAAATGACAAACGGATAACTACGATGAATAGCACCTGGGTTAAACATGCCATCAGCGAAATCAATGCCGACTACCAGCGCTCGGCAGATACCCATTTAATCCGCCTCGCCCTGCCGGGAGTGGCTGGCATTCAGCTCTACCTGAAGGATGAAAGCACCCATCCAACCGGTAGCCTGAAGCATCGCCTGGCGCGTTCGCTATTCTTATACGGTTTATGTAACGGCTGGATCAAAGAAGGCACCACCATCATTGAATCCTCATCGGGTTCAACCGCCGTATCCGAAGCCTACTTTGCCCGTCTGCTGGGTCTGCCGTTTATCGCCGTGATGCCCTCCTGTACGGCGAAACGCAAAATAGAGCAGATCGAATTTTACGGCGGACGCTGCCACTTTGTGGAAAGCGCCTGCGAAATCTATGCCGCCTCTGAAATGCTGGCACGCGAACTGAACGGTCACTATATGGATCAGTTCACCTTCGCCGAACGCGCCACCGACTGGCGCGGCAATAACAACATTGCCGACAGTATTTTCCGTCAGATGACCCACGAGCCGCACCCTGTACCCTCGTACATTGTGATGAGCGCCGGTACCGGTGGTACATCCGCCACCATCGGGCGTTACATCCGCTGTCAGGGCTACGATACCCAACTGATGGTGGTTGACCCGCAGAACTCCGTGTTCCTCGACTACTGGCAAAACCGCAATGCAGAACTGCGCAGCCCGGTAGGCAGTAAAATTGAAGGAATTGGCCGCCCGCGCGTGGAGCCTTCGTTCATTCCTGATGTCGTGGATGAGATGCTCCGCGTGCCGGACGCCGCCAGCGTTGCAACGGCGCACTGGCTGGAAACACAGCTTGGTCGTAAAGTCGGTGCCTCAACCGGTACCAATATGTGGGGCGCGCTGCAGCTTGCCGTCCGGATGCGCGAAGAAGGCCGTACCGGTTCTGTCGTCACGTTACTGTGCGACAGCGGCGAACGTTACCTCGACACCTATTACAACGCAGAATGGGTGCAGGCCAATATTGGCGATATTGAGCCGTGGAAAACGCAGATTATGCAGTGGGTGAAATAAAAAAAAGCCAGACCGAAGTCTGGCTTGCTGGAAGGGTCTCACTATTCGGGGGAATACGGGAGGTTGTTTTTGTCCAGCCAATGCGTCAAAAAATGGGACACCGCTTCGTTACGGCAGTGTCCGATAACCGGCAGATGAGGAAGCTCTGCAATTAACTGCGGCATCGCATTCCCCATTATCAGACCGCGACCGACGCTACCCAGCATCTCGCGGTCATTCATGGCGTCGCCAAACGCCATACAATCCTGCATCGTAAAGCCCAGGTGGTTACTCAGTACCGCCAGGGCTGAGCCTTTATTACAGCCCACTGGCAGCACTTCCAGACAATCCACTGCTGAGAAGGTCAGGTGCGCCCGGTCGCCTAAAACCTCATTCAGCTGAATACGTAAACGGCAGAGATCGTCGTGATCGCCACAGAAACAGATCTTCGTCACCGCATGGGCAGGAATACGACGCAGATCGGTAAGCTGGTACTTAAAACCGCTGTAAACATGTGCATGCAGCAGCTCAGGAATTTCACTTCCGGTAAACCAGCCGTCATCGTTAAAGACATGCACGCTGGCCTGCGTATCCCAGGTGCTGTGTAGCACGATATCCGCCACTTCCGGGTTGAGATCTCGACGGTGCAACACATCGCCTTCAACGGAGTGAATGCGTGTTCCGTTACCGGTTATCAGGAACGCATCAAGGGAAAATGCCCCCAGCAGATGGCGCATCTCCAGCACATGACGGCCAGTGGCGAACGTCAGGGTGACATCACGTTCATGCAGGCGCTTCAGGGTGCTCAGGGTTTTCTCCCCTAAACGGTGATCCGGCATTAACAGAGTACCGTCCATATCAAATGCAGCGAGCCTGGCCATGATTACTCCCGAAATGTGATGCGATTAACTTGTGCATCAGTATTACGTGAGATATACGGAAGTAATAGTGAATAGATGATAATTATTGTTCCGGGTTTATCATGCGCCAGCTTAACCGTCTTAAGCAGTATCAACGTTTGTGGCAACCTTCTGAGGGTGCGCCACAGCAGGCCACCGTCACCGAACTTGCCAGCCGCTGTTTTTGCAGCGAGCGGCATGTACGTACGCTTTTACGTCAGGCGCAGGAGGCAGGCTGGCTAAGCTGGCATGCTCAGTCTGGCCGTGGCAAACGCGGTGAGCTGACATTCCACGTGACGCCGGAATCGCTGCGCAATACGATGATGGAAGAGGCGCTGAAGAGTGGGCAGCAGCATAACGCCCTTGAACTGGCGCAGCTTGCCCCCGAAGAGTTACGTGCGTTGCTGCATCCGTTTCTGGGTGGGCTTTGGCAAAACGATACCCCGACGCTGCGTATTCCCTATTACCGCTCGCTTGATCCGCTTCATCCAGGTTTTTTACCAGGTCGGGCAGAGCAACATCTGGCAGGGCAAGTCTTCTCCGGTCTGACGCGCTTTAATGGCAACAGCAGTGAACCCACAGGCGATCTGGCGCATCACTGGGAGGTATCGCCTGACGGCCTGCGCTGGCATTTTTACATCCGTTCCACGCTGCACTGGCACAACGGCGATAAAATCGAGACGCAACAGCTACAGCGAAGCCTGACGGCGCTGCTGGCGTTACCTGCCCTGCGTAAGCTGTTTCAGAGCGTATTACGCATTGAAGTGACGCATCCGCAGTGTCTGACGTTTATTCTGCATCAGCCAGATTTCTGGCTGGCCCACCGTCTGGCAACCTACTGCAGTCGCCTTGCCCACCCCGACCAGCCCATCACGGGAAGCGGTCCCTTCAGACTGAGCGTGTACGATCCCGATTTGGTTCGCCTGGAAAGCCACGAGCAGTACCATCTTAGCCACCCGTTACTGAAAGCGATTGAATACTGGATCACACCACAGCTTTTTGACTATGGGCTGGGGACAAGCTGCCGTCATCCAGTGCAAATCGCCATTGGTGAGCCTGAAGAGCTGGAGAGCCTGCGGCTGGTAAGTAGCAGCACCAGTCTGGGTTTCTGTTATCTCACCCTGAAACAGACCCCACACCTCAGCGAGATGCAGGCAAGGCGGCTCATTAATATCATCCACCTCTCCAGACTCCTGCATACACTTCCGCTGAATGAAGGGTTGATCACCCCAACCCAGGAACTGCTTCCGGGGTGGTGTATTCCCCACTGGGCGGATTTAACGCACGTTCCTCTGCCTGAAAAACTGACGCTGGTTTACCATTTGCCCGTTGAGTTACACACCATGACAAGTCAGCTAAAGCAGTATCTCGCCCGGCATGGCTGCGAACTGACGATTATCTTTCACGATGCCAAAACGTGGGACAGGTGCCAGTACCTTGCAGATGCAGACATCATGATGGGAGACCGGCTTATTGGCGAAGCGCCGGAATATACGCTTGAGCAGTGGCTCCGTTGCGATACGCTCTGGCCCCACCTGCTGAGTGCACCGCAATTTGCTCATCTTCAGGCCACGCTGGATGCAGTCCAGACCCAGGCCGATGAACAGGCCCGGCATATCGGCCTGAAAGCCATTTTTAGCCAGTTGATGGAAAACGCGGTGCTGACACCGCTGTTTAACTACCAGTATCAAATCAGCGCTCCACCGGGGGTCAATGGCATACGGCTCAACACCCGCGGCTGGTTTGATTTCACAGAAGCCTGGCTTCCGGCCTCCAAATCATGAAGAAGCTGGTCGCCACTGCAGTCAGACGGTAACATGATGTTTTTACCGTAACTGTCGAGATGATTTATGAAACGTGCCGTCGTCGTGTTCAGCGGAGGACAAGATTCCACTACCTGCCTGGTTCAGGCTCTTCATCAGTACGATGAAGTTCACTGCGTCACCTTCGATTATGGTCAGCGTCACCGCGCTGAAATCGACGTTGCCCGTGAACTGGCGCTGAAACTGGGTGCACGCGCGCACAAGGTGCTGGACGTTACGCTGCTAAATGAACTGGCCGTAAGCAGCCTCACCCGCGACAGTATCCCCGTTCCTGATTACGAACCTGATGCCAGCGGTATTCCAAATACCTTTGTACCTGGCCGCAATATCCTCTTTCTGACCCTGACGGCGATTTATGCTTACCAGGTCAAAGCCGAAGCAGTGATCACCGGCGTGTGCGAGACTGATTTTTCCGGCTACCCGGACTGCCGTGACGAATTCGTCAGAGCGCTCAACCATGCCGTCAATCTGGGTATGGCGAAGGAAACCCGCTTTGAAACGCCGCTGATGTGGCTCGATAAAGCAGAAACCTGGGCGCTGGCAGACTACTGGGGCAAGCTGGATTTGGTTCGCAACGAAACCCTGACCTGCTACAACGGCATTAAAGGTGACGGTTGTGGTCAGTGCGCCGCCTGTAATCTGCGTGCTAATGGGCTGAATCACTACCTTGCTGACAAGGCTGGCGTGATGGCGTCAATGCAGAAAAAGACCGGGCTGAAATAAGGCAACGTCGCCGTGCTGTCGAAACGTTTTACACCGACAGCACGGGTACTCCGGAACAAATCCTACACGATCATCGACTCCAGCTTTTCACGCAACTCCCCTTCCAGCGGCAGCGCTTTCTGGGTTTTAAGAGCGATACAGACAAAGGTGATCAGTGCGTCGGCAACCACCTGCCCTTCAGGATCCAGCGTCACCACCTGGCTGAGTACACCGCTCTTCCCGTTAAGCTGTTGTACCTTGCTGGTGACGGTAAGCACATCCCCCAGCACGGCGGGACGACGGTAGTTAATATTGATATTGACGACCACAAACGCGATGTTGTGCGCAGTCAGCCACTGAAAGCTTTCGCTGTTTTCCAGCCCGTCCCAGCGTGCTTCTTCAAGAAACTCGAGATAACGGGCGTTGTTCACATGCTGGTAAACATCGAGGTGATAACCGCGTACTTTGATTTTTGTCTGCATAGCGCAATAGCCTTTACTGTTATTGTAGGATTTGAGGTCACAACTGGTATGACCTCTTTATCCTGGCAAATTTTTGCCGCAGTGCAAGAAATTGCGTAATTACAACGTCAGGTGTGAGAGGTTGCGCTCAACCAGTGAACTGCCCATCCCCGGAACCTGCTTCAGATCGTCGACGGTTTTAAAGGGACCGTACTCTTCGCGGTAGCTGACGATGGCCTGCGCCTTCTTCAGCCCGACACCATTCATCACGCGAGCGAGATCTTCTGCAGATGCCGAATTGATACTGACTCGCGAACCATCGTCGTCAGTTGCTTTGCTACTCCCGGAGGTTTTGGCTGGTGCATTCGTTTGCACTGGCGTCTCGGCCTGACTTTGGGCGACCGGCGTTTTCGCAGCCGGGGATGCCGCCAGTGCGCCAGCGTTCATCCCGGTGGTGGCAATAGTCAGCGTAATTAACAGTGCTTTGATTCCACGTTTCATGCTGTTTTCTCCTTGTTTGTTGACAGCCACGCCACGATAGCCGCCCGCCACAACAGGTACAAACAGCAGATTGCAGAAATGGAAAAGGCCGCGAAAGCGGCCTTTAGTTTTTGCAGAGCGTTACGAAAATCTGCGAGCAGATACGTAATTATTGCTGCTGAGTGATTATATCGCCCAGCTTAATTTTAGCGTCTTTACGCAGGTTGCTCATCATCGCCTCGAAAGCAATCTGGGCGTTGTTCTGGGTAATGCCCTGAACCATCGCTTTCTTTTGCTCTTCTGGCATGGTGCCCGCTTTGACTTCATCAAGTGCCAGCAGAACCACGTTACCCTGCATATCGGTTGTCGTACCGAAGCTTGGCTTGTCCTTCGCCGGCAGGCTCAGGCCAAATACCACCTGGCTAACAGGATCCTGACCGGTACGGCTCAGCGTTTTCGCCTCGCCGAAGCTCAGACCCGCCGCTTTCAGTGCGTCATCGCCTTTACCTGCTTTCAGCGCGACCAGAAGCTTCTCAGCATCCAATTTTGCCTGCTGTTCAGCTTTGTTGTGCTTAACCTGTGCAACAACCTGATCTTTGACCTCTGCCAGCGGTTTTACCGCTTCAGCTTTGTGCTCGCTGACACGCAGAACGAAGGCACGGTCACCGTCAACAGTAATGATGTCTGAGTTGCTGCCCGGAGTACCGTTCTCACCGACCAGACCGCCATTGAAGATAGCATCAGAAACCGGTTTGAAGTTCAGCTCTTCCGGCAGGTTGTTACGACCAAACCAGCCCGTCTCAACCGCTTTCACACCTGCCGCCTGCTCTGCACCTGCCAGAGATTCGTTATCGTTGCTCGCCGCATCGCTCACTTTCTGCTGCAGGGCGTAGTAGGCATCCAGCGCTTTTTCCTGCTTCACTTTTGCCGCGATGTCGTCACGCACGTCAGCCAGCGCCTTGGTTTTCGCGGCTTCGATATCATCCAGACGAGCGACCAGGAAACCAACGGAAGACTTAATAACGCCAGACATCTGGCCTTTGTCTTTCAGACCCGCATTTTTCAGTTCGTCAGGCGTTGTGCCCTCTTCCAGCCAGCCCATATCACCACCATTTTTGGCAGAGATAATGTCGGTGGATTTTGCTTTCGCCACGGTTGCGAAATCTGCGCCTTTGCTCAGCTCATCCAGTACCGCTTTGGCATCTGCCTCAGTTTTGGTCTGGATCACGCTGTAACGGTTACGCTGAGGCTGAGTGAACTGATCCTGATGCTGGTCATAGTAAGACTGAATTTCCGCATCAGATGCAGTTTCCTGCAGTGCAGCCGCATCCAGCTTGATATAGCTTACGCGGAACTGCTCAGGGGCAACAAAGTTGTTCTTGTTCTGCTCGTAGTAAGCGTTAACGTCTGCGTCGCTGACCTGCTGTTTAGCCGCCAGGGCATTCACATCAATGGTTGCTTCACGCACAACACGCTGCTGAGACACCAGTGCAGCCAGCTCATCAGTTTCACCTTTGAGCATGAAATCTGTGCCAACAACGGCATTGATGAGTTGCTGAGTGGTCAGCTGATTACGCAGAGCCTGCGCGTATTGATCGGCCGTCATACCCATCTGGTTGACGATACTGTTGTAACGGGTATTGTCGAATTTGCCGTTAGACTGGAATGCTGACGTCGCGAAGATAGCCTTTTTGACCTGCTGGTCGCTGATGCCCAGCCCCAGGCTTTTCGCATACTGATCCAGCAGTGCTTCGTCAATGAGTCGGTTCAGCGTCTGCTGACGCAGGGTTTTCATATAACCTTCGTTCGCTGCCAGCTCAGAGAATTGGTCGCCCAGCTGTTGCTGCATACGGTTACGTTCACCAGCAAAAGCGTTCTCGAACTGCCCACGGCTAATTTCCTGGCCATTCACTTTTGCGGCATAGTTCGCGCTACCGCCAATAAGGTAGCTGCTCACGCCGGTCAATATGAACGACACGATAATGATACCGAAAATAATCTTGAGCACGAGACTGTTAGCAGCCGTGCGTAAGCTGTCCATCATGGTGTAACAACACTCCGCTGTAGGTGACTGGTTATCTGACGCTGACGGAAAATCCTGACCGTCGCGCGTAAAGGCGTATTGTGACAAGAAAACAGGGCGATTGTCAGCCCACAACTCGCGTAAACTCGCACAAATCAGGTCTGGACAAACAAAAAAGGCACATCAAATGATGCGCCCTTGTACTTTTCAGCTTCCCGGAAACGGGAAAGCAATCAGTTTACTGCGTCTTTCAGCGCTTTACCTGCACGGAAACCCGGCACTTTAGCGGCAGCAATGGTGATCTCTTTACCGGTTTGAGGGTTGCGGCCAGTACGGGCAGCACGCTCTTTAACAGCAAAAGTACCGAAGCCTACCAGTGCAACGTCGTCCCCAGACTGCAGAGATTCAGTAACAGAAGCAATTAATGCATCTAACGCACGTCCAGCTGCAGCTTTAGAAATATCAGCACCAGCAGCAATTTTGTCAATCAGTTGAGATTTATTCACTGTTCTCTTCCTCTCTTTATAATTTATATCGCGCCTGAATCCTTCACAGCGCGACCGCGCAGCATTTATATCAGGCCAGCCATGACCTTACAACACTCGTTGTTGATGGCTAACCCAATCAGCAATCTAAATTAGCTATACAAAAAAAGGCTGGCAAGTCCGAAATGACTTTCCAGCCTTGTTTTTCTTGGCGCTATTTGCGCAAGGTCACTATTTTGCGGTTACAACCTGCATTCCGGAAGGCTCATTCTGCAGTGCGAGAGTCAGAACTTCCTCAATGCGTTTCACCGGATGGATCTGCAGATCGGCAATAACGTTGTCCGGAATCTCTTCCAGATCACGTTTGTTTTCGTCAGGGATCAATACGATTTTGATCCCACCACGGTGTGCCGCCAGCAGTTTTTCTTTTAAGCCACCGATTGGCAGAACCTGACCACGCAGGGTGATTTCACCCGTCATCGCCACATCAGCACGCACCGGGTTCCCTGTCAGACAGGAGACCAGAGCGGTACACATGGCAATACCTGCGCTTGGGCCATCTTTCGGCGTTGCCCCTTCAGGAACGTGAACGTGGATGTCGCGTTTTTCGTAGAAATCCGGGTTGATACCCAGTTTTTCTGCACGCGCACGTACCACGGTCAGAGCAGCCTGAATGGACTCTTGCATGACTTCACCCAGAGAACCGGTATAGGTCAGTTTGCCTTTACCCGGCACACTGGCCGTTTCAATGGTCAGCAGATCGCCGCCCACTTCCGTCCATGCCAGACCGGTGACCTGGCCTACGCGGTTTTCGTTGTCCGCACGCCCATAGTCGAAGCGCTGAACGCCCAGATACGCATGCAGATTGTCGCCGTTAATCACAATGTGTTTCAGGCTCTTATCCAGCAGCAGCTGTTTAACCGCCTTACGACACAGTTTGGAGATTTCACGCTCAAGGCTACGCACGCCGGCTTCACGGGTGTAGTAGCGAATAATACCGACAATTGCACTGTCTTCTACCGTCAACTCGTTAGCTTTCAGCGCATTACGCTCAATCTGCTTCGGCAGCAGGTGCTGCTTCGCAATGTTCAGCTTCTCATCTTCGGTATAACCGGACAAACGGATCACTTCCATACGGTCCAGCAGCGGTGCCGGGATGTTCATGGAGTTGGAGGTCGCCACGAACATCACATCGCTCAGGTCGTAGTCCACTTCCAGGTAGTGATCGCTGAATGCCACGTTCTGTTCTGGATCAAGCACTTCCAGCAGAGCTGACGCCGGATCGCCACGCATGTCCGAAGACATTTTGTCGATCTCATCAAGCAGGAACAGCGGGTTTTTAACGCCCACTTTCGCCATCTTCTGGATCAGTTTACCCGGCATAGAACCGATGTAGGTACGACGGTGACCGCGGATTTCCGCTTCATCACGTACGCCACCCAGCGCCATACGGATATACTTACGTCCGGTCGCTTTGGCGATGGACTGGCCCAGAGAGGTTTTACCCACCCCTGGAGGCCCTACCAGGCACAGGATTGGCCCTTTAATTTTGTTCACACGACTTTGTACCGCGAGGTACTCAAGAATGCGATCTTTCACGCGCTCCAGGCCGTAGTGGTCGGTGTCCAGGATCTCCTGAGCCTGACGCAGGTCTTTTTTGACCTTGCTGCGGGCATTCCACGGAACCTGTACCATCCATTCAATGTAGCCGCGCACAACGGTCGCTTCAGCCGACATCGGAGACATCATTTTCAGCTTCTGCAGTTCTGCTTCCGCTTTCTCTTTTGCCTCTTTCGGCATTTTTGCCGCGTCGATCTTACGCTTCAGCGCTTCGTTTTCATCCGGTGCATCTTCCATCTCGCCGAGTTCTTTCTGAATGGCTTTCATTTGCTCGTTCAGATAGTACTCGCGCTGAGATTTTTCCATCTGCTTTTTCACGCGGTTGCGAATACGCTTCTCAACCTGGAGCAGATCGATTTCAGATTCCATCATCGCCATCAGGTATTCCAGACGTTCGTTAACGTCGGACATTTCCAGCACGGACTGTTTGTCAGCCAGCTTCAGCGGCATATGTGCAGCGATGGTATCCGCCAGACGTGCAGGGTCGTCAATGCTGTTCAGCGACGTCAGCACTTCTGGTGGGATTTTCTTGTTCAGCTTGATATAGCCTTCAAACTGGCTAATCGCAGTGCGTACCAGCACTTCCTGCTCGCGTTCATCAAGCTGAGGCGAATCAAGATACTCTGCCTTTGCAGAGAAGTGTTCGCCATTGTCAGACAGAGTGGTAATACGCGCACGCTGCAAGCCTTCTACCAGCACCTTTACGGTGCCATCAGGCAACTTCAGCATCTGCAAAATAGAGGCCACGGTCCCGACGGTGAAAAGATCGTTTACACCCGGCTCATCCGTTGATGCTTCCTTCTGCGCAACCAACATGATTTTTTTATCATGATCCATGGCAGCTTCGAGGCAACGGATAGATTTTTCCCGCCCTACAAATAAGGGTATGACCATGTGCGGATAAACCACCACATCGCGCAACGGCAATACGGGGATTTCAATGCGTTCAGAACGCTCAGGATTCATAGAGCTCTCTCTTAGTTTAGTGTCCGCCAGGTAAACTGGTTATGTGACTGTGCTTCACACAACCATTAACATGTAAGCAGTATATGGGGATGTATTCCACACATTCAACGCCATGGAGTCGGAAAAATAAAAGGGGAGATAAAATCCCCCCTTTTTGATTAACTGCTTGTATGATTTGGTGAATTATTCGCCAGATGCCTGCTGCGCTTCAGGCTTACCATAAATCAGCAGCGGCTTGCTCTGACCGCCAATAACAGACTCGTCAATCACCACTTTCTCGACATCTTCCATAGACGGCAGATCGTACATGGTATCGAGCAGTGCCGCTTCTACGATAGAACGCAGACCACGCGCGCCGGTTTTACGGACCATCGCTTTCTTCGCAATCGCATCCAGCGCTTCATCGCGGAATTCCAGCTCAACGCCTTCCAGATTGAACAGCGCCTGATACTGCTTGGTCAGGGCGTTTTTCGGTTCTTTCAGGATCTGAATCAGCGCTTCTTCACTCAGTTCGTTCAGCGTTGCCACAACCGGCAGACGGCCAATAAACTCAGGGATCAGACCGAATTTGATCAGATCTTCTGGTTCTACCTGAGAGAGCAGTTCGCCCTCGTTCGGTTTTTCAGACGTCGATTTCACCGTCGCGCCGAAACCAATGCCGGAGCCGGTTTCAACACGGTGGGAGATCACTTTATCCAGGCCCGCGAACGCACCACCGCAGATGAACAGGATCTTGGAGGTATCAACCTGCAGGAACTCCTGTTGCGGATGTTTACGGCCACCCTGAGGTGGAACCGCAGCAACGGTACCTTCAATCAGCTTCAGCAGTGCCTGCTGTACACCTTCGCCCGACACGTCACGGGTGATAGACGGGTTGTCTGATTTACGGGAAATCTTATCGATTTCATCGATATAGACGATCCCGCGCTGTGCTTTCTGTACGTCGTAATCACACTTCTGCAGCAATTTCTGGATGATGTTTTCCACGTCTTCACCCACATAACCGGCTTCGGTCAGGGTGGTGGCATCTGCCATCGTGAACGGAACATCCAGCAGACGTGCCAGCGTTTCTGCCAGCAGCGTTTTACCGGAACCGGTTGGGCCAATCAGCAGAATGTTACTTTTACCCAGCTCTACACCATTGCTGGTATCGCCGTTACGCAGACGTTTGTAGTGGTTATATACCGCCACCGCCAGCACTTTCTTAGCCTGCTCCTGACCGATGACATAGTCGTCAAGATGATGACGAATTTCATGCGGTGTTGGCAACGCGCTACGCTCACGGTGCGGGGCGACTTCTTTAATCTCTTCGCGGATGATGTCGTTACATAAGTCGACACATTCGTCGCAGATATACACGGACGGCCCGGCAATCAGTTTACGCACTTCATGCTGGCTTTTGCCGCAAAAAGAGCAGTACAGCAGTTTGCCCGAACCATCTTTGCGTTTATCTGTCATGAGTCCAAACCTCTTTTTAAGTTCTTTGTGCCGCACATGACGACGCAAATACCATTCTCAGACGCAAGCTGCTCTCAGGCAGCGTGCCGCCTTACTTTAGTATAGCGGCACACTCGCGTCGTAGGCATCAATTACGATGGGTCAAAACGGAGTCGACTAAGCCGTACTCAACTGCCTCAGGTGCAGAGAGGAAGCGATCGCGCTCGGTATCGCGCTCGATCTGCTCGAGGGATTGACCCGTATGCTGCGCCATAAGTTCATTCATGCGCGCTTTTACTTTCAGGATTTCGCGGGCGTGGATTTCAATATCCGTCGCCTGACCCTGGTAACCACCCAGCGGCTGGTGAATCATCACGCGGGAGTTTGGCAGGCAGAAACGCTTGCCCTTGGCCCCAGCGGTTAACAGGAAGGCCCCCATAGATGCAGCCTGTCCCATACAAATAGTACTCACGTCCGGCTTGATGAATTGCATGGTATCGTAAATAGACATACCCGCCGTAATCACACCGCCCGGTGAGTTAATATACAGGTAAATGTCTTTTTCCGGGTTTTCCGCTTCCAGAAACAGCATCTGCGCCACGATCAGGTTAGCCATGTGGTCTTCCACCTGGCCGGTCAGAAAGATAACGCGTTCCTTGAGCAGACGGGAATAGATATCAAAAGAACGCTCACCACGTGAGGTCTGTTCAATAACCATTGGCACCAGAGCCATATGGGGTGCAAAGTTATCTCGTTCGCCACTGTATGACATTTCCGTCTCCTGGATCAAAATTGAAAACACCTGCTGTCTGATTGTAACCTTACGGACGGATTATCAGCCAGTCTCATTCATCGTGATTACATACTTATGGGGTTCGCATCGCCCTATTTCAAGCATAACAACCTTTTGTTGTTACGCTAACACTGAAAGGGCGTTTTAGCACTCTTCCTGGGCTATTGGCGCGATAAAAAAAACCCGTCGCCGGAAGGCAACGGGTTTTCTGTTCAAACTTTAAACCGTTGGGGCGAAATTACGCCTGCTGGTTCATCAGTTCGTTGAAAGAGGTCGCTTTTTCGGACACTTTAGCTTTCGCCAGTACCGCTTCAACAGCCTGCTCTTCCAGCGCAACGTTGCGCATGTTGTCCATCAGCTCTTTGTTCTTACCGTAGAACTCGATAACTTCTGATGGATCTTCGTATGCAGAAGCCATCTCTTCGATCAGACCTTTCACACGTTCTTCGTCAGCTTTCAGCTCGTGGGTACGAATGACTTCGCCCAGCAGCAGGCCAACAACAACACGGCGTTTCGCTTGCTCTTCGAACAGCTCACGTGGCAGTTCCATCGCTTGCTGCTGGTTGCCACCGAAGCGCTGTGCAGCCTGACGGCGCAGAACGTCGATTTCGCTGTCGATCAGGGCAGCAGGAACGTCGATGTCGTTCGCTTTCACCAGACCTTCGATCGCCTGAGATTTAACACGGTTACGCACAGCACCGTTCAGCTCGCGTTCCATGTTTTTACGCACTTCGGTACGCAGACCCGCGACAGAACCATCTTCCACGCCGAAACGTTTGATGAATTCTTCGGTCAGTTCTGGCAGTTCGCGCTCTTCAACTTTCTTCAGGTTGATAACGAACTTCGCTGCTTTCCCTTTCAGGTTTTCAGCGTGGTATTCTTCCGGGAAGGTCACGTCGATGGTGAACTCTTCGCCAGCCTTGCGGCCTTTGATACCGTCTTCGAAGCCTGGGATCATACGACCCTGGCCCATTGCCAGTACGAAGTCAGACGCTTTGCCGCCTTCGAACTCTTCGCCGTCTACAGAGCCGGTGAAGTCGATGGTGACACGGTCTTCAGCGTCAACAGCGCCTTCTTTTTCTTTCCAGTTCGCCTGCTGCTTGCGCAGGGTGTCCAGCATGCCGTCAACGTCTTCGTCAGTCACGGAAACAATCGGTTTTTCAACTTCGATAGATTCCAGACCTGTCAGCTCAACTTCCGGGTACACTTCGAACTCTACAGAGTAGGTGAAGTCTTCGCCCAGTTTGTATTCGCCTGGAACGTAGTTTGGCGCGCCAGCCGGATTGATTTTTTCTTTGATGATCGCATCGATAAAGTTGCGGCTCATCAGTTCACCCAGCACATCCTGACGCACGGAAGCGCCATAACGCTGAGCAACAACATTCATTGGTACTTTGCCCTTACGGAAGCCGTCAATACGTACTTTCTTTGATACGTTGACCAGCTCGCTTTTCACAGCAGTTTCGATGCTGTCAGCAGCGATAGTAATCGTTACACGGCGGCCAAGGCCTTGAGTGGTTTCAACTGAAACTTGCATCTTGTTACCTCAAAAAAATCACAGTGCTCGGTCAACTCTGAATCTGTCTGTTTTACCGGGATGCTCTCTTAGTGCAGATTCACATTCCCTGTCGCCAGAATCATCCCGAAGACATTCATTAAGACGCGGCATTATAGCGGCATCACTTAGGTGAGTCGAGAACGGTTGGGACATGTTGCTGCGGCTTTTTTCACACTTTAAGGCTATTTTTAGCCTTAAAAACGCGCCATACGCTCAAAACTCAGACAAAACAAAACGGCCCGAAGGCCGTTTTGACGAAATCTCTATGCAACATACTGGAAAAACTCCAGCGGTTGCAAATCCGATTTTTCAGGCTATGGTGCCTGCACCACGGCAGGGAGGTGATGCGAATACCGTATCCTGCAGACCTTCCCACTCCTTAATGGTATAGGTATGCAACGCCAGCGCATGTACGGTCGTGGAGAGTTCTTCCGTCAGGGTGCTGTAGATCAGGCGATGTCGGTTCAGGAAACGTTCTCCCGTGAAGCGATCGCTGACCAGAACCACTTTGAAGTGGCTTTCAGAACCTGCCGGAACGTTATGACGATAGCTTTCGTCGACGACTTCGAGGAACACAGGGTTGAACGCTGCCCTTAATTTTTCTTCTATCTGCTCACGTATCATCATGAAATTACTCCTCCGACAACGCCAGGATGTCACCCATCCCTTTAAATGTTAGCCGCTTTTACCGTTTCCATTACAACAAGACAACAAATATTTAGCTTTCGTCTTATTTTCTCATTCAAACGGATGAAGTCCACTGTGAGGCTCATACGTTTTGTCATTCATGGGTGGAGAAAAACGGTAAGCAGGTCAGTTTTCAGACAAGACGATGAATTTACATGCACTGACCACTTCCCCTCGCCGTTAGCGATGTTATGATGGCGGCAATTTTTCTCTCTAACTGCTTACGATTCGTTGAGAACCTGAAATGTTAAAAAAACTCTTCTTTCCGTTGGTAGCACTTTTTATGCTGGCTGGTTGCGCTACCCCGCCAACAACAATTGATGTTTCACCAAAAATTACCCTACCTCAGCAGGATCCAAGCCTGATGGGCGTGACCGTAAGTATTAACGGTGCCGACCAGCGTCAGGACCAGGCTCTGGCAAAAGTCACCCGCGATAACCAGCAAGTGACGCTGACCGCCTCCCGCGACCTGCGCTTCCTGCTGCAGGAAGTGCTGGAGAAACAGATGACCGCGCGCGGTTATATGGTTGGCCCAAGCGGCGCGGTTGATCTGCAGATCATCGTGAACAACCTGTACGCTGACGTTTCCCAGGGTAACGTTCGCTACAACATCTCGACCAAAGCGGATATCGCCATCATTGCCACCGCGAAGAACGGCAATAAGATGACCAAAAACTACCGCGCAAGTTACTCTGTTGAAGGTGCTTTCCAGGCATCCAACCAGAACATTGCGAACGCAGTAAACAGCGTGCTGACCGACACCATTTCCGATATGGCACAGGACACCAGCATCCACGACTTCATCAAGCAGAACGCTCGTTAATCCTGCTTTCTGACCCGGTGACTCACCGGGTCAGACTTATAAAAACATGTCCAGCAATTACTTACGCATTTTCCAGCAACCCAAATCAGCCATTCTGCTGATCCTCGGTTTCGCCTCTGGTTTACCACTCGCACTCACCTCCGGCACATTGCAGGCCTGGATGACCGTCGAGAATATCGATCTCAAAACTATTGGTTTCTTCTCACTCGTCGGTCAGGCCTACGTCTTTAAGTTTCTGTGGTCACCGGTGATGGATCGCTATACCCCACCGTTCCTGGGACGTCGTCGCGGTTGGTTAGTGATGACCCAGATCCTGCTGCTGCTGTCGATTGCCGCGATGGGTTTCCTCGAACCTTCCACGCAGCTACGCTGGATGGCGGCCCTTGCCGTGGTGATCGCCTTCTGTTCCGCCTCGCAGGATATCGTTTTTGATGCCTGGAAAACGGACGTGTTACCCGCAGAAGAGCGAGGTGCCGGGGCGGCAATCAGCGTGCTGGGCTATCGCCTCGGGATGCTTGTCTCTGGCGGGCTGGCGCTGTGGCTGGCCGACCGCTATCTCGGCTGGCAGGGTATGTACTGGCTGATGGCCGTCCTGCTGATACCCTGTATTATTGCCACCCTGCTCGCCCCCGAACCGAGCGATGTCATTCCAGTTCCACGCTCGCTGGAGCAGGCCGTCGCCGAACCGCTGCGCGATTTCTTTGGCCGCAACAATGCCTGGCTGATCCTGCTGCTGATCGTCCTTTATAAGTTGGGTGATGCGTTTGCAATGAGCCTGACCACTACCTTCCTGATCCGCGGCGTCGGGTTTGATGCCGGGGAAGTCGGTGTGGTGAACAAAACCCTCGGGTTGTTTGCGACCATCGTCGGTGCGCTGTACGGCGGTGTGTTGATGCAGCGTCTGACGCTGTTCCGGGCACTCCTGATTTTCGGCATTCTGCAGGGGGCGTCTAACGCGGGTTACTGGCTGCTTTCCATTACCGACAAAAATATGATCAGCATGGCAGCGGCGGTGTTCTTTGAAAACCTCTGTGGTGGCATGGGCACTGCGGCGTTTGTCGCCCTGCTGATGACGCTGTGCAACAAATCATTCTCTGCGACGCAGTTCGCCCTGCTTTCGGCGCTGTCCGCCGTGGGCCGCGTCTATGTCGGCCCGATTGCTGGCTGGTTTGTGGAAGCCCACGGCTGGCCAACATTCTATCTCTTCTCCGTGATTGCGGCAGTGCCTGGGCTCTTATTGTTGCTGGTCTGTCGCCAGACGCTGGAATATACCCAACAAACAGAACACTTTATGCCGCGCACCGAATATCATCGCGCCTACCGTTTTGCCTTACGTTTGTTGATGGTGGGTTGCCTGGCGCTGGTACTCTGGCTGGCGGTATTAATGATTAACGCTACAACCTCGTTATCGCTTCCTCCTGAATCCCTGCTGCTGAATGCCGGAGCCCTGCTTGTCGTCGCCGGGATCCTCACTGGCGGGACGCTCGATTTTCTGGCTTTACGTAAAACTCAGGTGCCCTGAAGCCAAAAAATTAAAGGTTATTTCCCGTTGTAATCACCATGCGAAATTATAACGGTGAAATAACCGCCAGCTGCAAAAAAAAATATTTGCTGTTTTGTGCGGGATAGCATTTGGAAATTATTGGAGCCTACTCCAGAACGCTATTTTTCATTAACCGATTCAGCTTTTGAAAGATTGAATTTTCGTTTTTTAATTGTCTTTTTATTGATAATTAATTGTTAATTTTTTGTGTATTTTTCACAATGGTTATACCAATTGCCCCTTTTAGGGTATGCTTGGGGGTCCTTTCGTTATAACGCCCACGCCATGCGGGTTTCGTCTTAAAAACCGACATAATTTGCAACACTTGTGACATGTGCGGCAGAACCCGGTAACACCTTCCTGACACAGACCTAATGATGTTTACAGTAATGTAACCTTCCCGTAAAATGCCCCCACACTTTAAACGCCACCAGACTCCCGTGGAATTGAGGTCGTTAAATGAGACTCAGGAAATACAATAAAAGTTTGGGATGGTTGTCATTATTTGCGGGCACTGTATTACTCAGTGGCTGTGATTCTGCACTACTTGACCCCAAAGGACAGATTGGACTGGAACAACGTTCATTGATTCTGACGGCTTTTGGCCTGATGATGATTGTGGTTATTCCTGCCGTTTTGATGGCTGTTGGTTTCGCCTGGAAGTATCGTGCGAGCAATAAAGATGCGAAGTATAGCCCTAACTGGTCACACTCCAATAAAGTGGAAGCTGTGGTCTGGACAGTGCCTATTCTGATCATCCTGTTCCTTGCCGTGCTGACCTGGAAAACCACTCACTCCCTCGAACCTAGCAAACCGCTGGTTCATGATGAAAAACCGATTACCATCGAAGTGGTCTCCATGGACTGGAAATGGTTCTTCATCTATCCGGAACAGGGCATTGCTACCGTGAATGAAATCGCCTTCCCGGCGAACACTCCGGTTCAGTTCAAAGTGACCTCCAACTCCGTAATGAACTCCTTCTTCATCCCGCGTCTGGGTAGCCAGATCTACGCGATGGCCGGTATGCAGACTAACCTGCACCTGATCGCGAATGAAGCAGGCACCTACGATGGTATCTCCGCCAGCTATAGCGGCCCGGGCTTCTCAGGTATGAAGTTCAAAGCTATCGCGACGCCAGACCGTGCCGCTTTCGACCAGTGGGTTGAAAAAGCGAAACAGTCTCAGAACACCATGTCTGACATGGCGGCGTTCGACAAAGTGGCTGCACCTAGCGAATACAACAAGGTGGAGTACTTCTCTAACGTGAAACCTGATTTGTTCAAAGACGTTATTGGCAAATTTATGGATCACGGCAAGAGCATGGACATGACCCAGACTGAAGGTGAGCATAGCGCACACGAAGGTATGGAAGGCATGGACATGAGCCACGCGGAAACCGCTCACTAAGGGGCCGAGGAAGAAAATGTTCGGAAAATTGACACTGGATGCAGTGCCATACCATGAACCCATTATCGTGGTTACGGTGGCTGCAATTATCATTGGTGGTGCGGCTTTACTGGCCTTAATCACTTACTTCGGTAAGTGGAGCTACCTGTGGAATGAGTGGCTGACTTCGGTTGACCACAAAAAACTCGGTATCATGTACTGCATCGTCGGTATCGTCATGTTAATTCGTGGCTTTGCGGATGCCATCATGATGCGTAGCCAGCAGGTGCTTGCCTCTGCGGGTGAAGCGGGCTTCCTGCCGCCTCACCACTACGATCAGATCTTTACCGCTCACGGCGTTATCATGATCTTCTTCGTGGCGATGCCGCTGGTTATCGGTCTGATGAACGTTGTTGTTCCGCTGCAAATCGGCGCGCGCGACGTTGCATTCCCGTTCCTGAACAACCTGAGCTTCTGGTTTACGGTTGTCGGCGTTATCCTGGTTAACCTGTCACTGGGTGTGGGCGAATTCGCGCAGACCGGCTGGCTGGCTTACCCACCGCTTTCGGGAATTGAATACAGTCCTGGCGTAGGTGTCGACTACTGGATTTGGGCGATTCAGCTCTCCGGTATCGGTACAACCCTGACCGGTATTAACTTCTTCGTGACCATTATCAAGATGCGTGCCCCTGGCATGACTATGTTCAAGATGCCGGTATTTACCTGGGCATCTCTGTGCGCCAACATCCTGATCATTGCGTCCTTCCCAATTCTGACTGTCACCGTCGCGCTGCTGACCCTGGACCGCTACCTGGGCACCCATTTCTTTACCAACGATATGGGTGGCAACATGATGATGTACATCAACCTGATTTGGGCCTGGGGTCACCCGGAAGTGTACATCCTGGTTCTGCCGGTCTTCGGGGTGTTCTCCGAAATCGCTGCAACCTTCTCGCGTAAGCGCCTGTTTGGTTACACCTCACTGGTGTGGGCAACCGTGTGTATTACCGTTCTGTCGTTCATCGTTTGGCTGCACCACTTCTTCACTATGGGTGCGGGCGCGAACGTAAACGCCTTCTTCGGTATCACCACCATGATTATCGCAATCCCGACCGGGGTTAAGATCTTCAACTGGTTGTTCACCATGTACCAGGGTCGTATCGTGTTCCACTCAGCCATGCTGTGGACCATCGGCTTCATCGTCACCTTCTCTGTAGGTGGGATGACCGGCGTACTGCTGGCAGTACCAGGTGCTGACTTCGTTCTGCACAACAGCCTGTTCCTGATTGCGCACTTCCATAACGTTATCATCGGTGGTGTGGTCTTCGGCTGCTTCGCTGGCGTAACCTACTGGTGGCCAAAAGCGTTCGGCTTCACGCTGAACGAAACCTGGGGTAAACGCGCGTTCTGGTTCTGGATCATCGGCTTCTTCGTGGCATTTATGCCGCTGTACGTGCTGGGCTTCATGGGTATGACCCGTCGCCTGAGCCAGCAGATCGATCCACAGTTCCACCCAATGCTGGTTGTTGCAGCATGCGGTGCGGTGCTGATTGCCTGCGGTATCGCGTGCCAGCTGATTCAGTACTACGTGTCTATTCGCGACCGCGAACAGAACCGTGACCTGACCGGTGACCCGTGGGGTGGCCGTACGCTGGAGTGGGCGACCTCTTCTCCACCTCCGTTCTATAACTTCGCCATTGTGCCGCAGATCCATGAGCGCGACGCATTCTGGGAAATGAAAGAAAAAGGTGAAGCGTATAAGCAACCTGCTCATTACGAAGAGATCCACATGCCGAAAAACAGCGGCGCGGGCATTATCATTGCCGCTTTCGCAACGGTATTTGGCTTCGCAATGATCTGGCACATCTGGTGGATGGCGATTGCGAGCTTCGCAGGCATCATCATTAGCTGGATCGTGAAGAGCTTTGACGAGGACGTGGACTACTACGTACCAGTCCGTGAAGTCGAAAAACTGGAAAACCAGCATTTCGATGAGATTTCTAAAGCGGGGCTGAAAAATGGCAACTGATACTCTGGCGCACTCTACTGCCCACGCGCATGACCATGCGCACCACGATACAGGGCCGACGAAAGTCTTCGGTTTCTGGATCTACCTGATGAGCGACTGCATTCTGTTCTGCTGTCTGTTCGCGACCTATGCCGTTCTGGTGAACGGCACTGCGGGCGGCCCGACTGGTAAGGACATTTTTGAACTGCCGTTCGTTCTGGTAGAAACCGCACTGCTGCTGTTCAGCTCCATCACCTACGGCATGGCGGCTATCGCCATGTACAAAAACAACAAGAGCCAGGTTGTCTCCTGGCTGGCGTTGACCTGGTTGTTTGGTGCTGGATTCATCGGGATGGAAATCTATGAATTCCATCACCTGATTATGGAAGGTATGGGCCCGGATCGCAGTGGCTTCCTGTCTGCGTTCTTCGCGCTGGTAGGAACTCACGGTCTGCACGTAACCTCCGGGCTTATCTGGATGGCGGTACTGATGTTCCAGGTTTCCCGTCGCGGTCTGACCAGCACTAACCGTACACGTATCATGTGCCTGAGCCTGTTCTGGCACTTCCTGGACGTTGTATGGATCTGTGTGTTCTCTGTAGTCTATCTGATGGGGGCGATGTAATGAGTCATTCAAACGATCATGGCGCTTCCCACGGTAGCGTAAAAACCTACATTACAGGTTTTATCCTGTCGATCATCCTGACGGTGATCCCGTTCTGGATGGTGATGAACGGTTCTGCATCTCACGCGGCGATTCTGGGCACAGTCCTGGCCACCGCGGTAGTTCAGATTCTGGTGCATCTGGTTTGCTTCCTGCACATGAACACCAAGTCCGATGAAGGCTGGAACATGACGGCCTTTATCTTTACCGTGATTATCATCGCTATCCTGGTAGTCGGTTCCATCTGGATTATGTGGAACCTTAACTACAACATGATGGTTCACTAAGAGCGGCGAGTATGTTTAAGCAATACCTGCAAGTAACGAAACCAGGCATCATCTTTGGCAACCTGATCTCCGTGATCGGAGGGTTCTTGCTGGCCTCTAAGGGCAGCATTGATTACACCCTCTTTATCTACACGCTGATTGGTGTGTCACTGGTTGTTGCGTCCGGTTGTGTATTTAACAACTACATCGACATGGATATCGACAAGAAGATGGAAAGGACCAAAAATCGGGTGCTGGTTAAAGGCCTGATCGCCCCTTCCGTCTCGCTGGTGTACGCCACCTTGCTGGGTATTGCTGGCTTTATGCTGCTGTGGTTTGGTGCTAACCCGCTGGCCTGCTGGCTGGGGGTGATGGGGTTCGTGGTCTATGTGGGCGTTTACAGCCTGTATATGAAGCGTCACTCCGTCTACGGTACGCTGATTGGTTCTCTCTCCGGCGCTGCGCCGCCGGTGATTGGCTACTGTGCCGTCACAAATGAGTTCGACAGTGGTGCGTTGATCCTGCTGGCTATCTTTAGCCTGTGGCAGATGCCGCACTCCTATGCCATTGCGATTTTCCGCTTCAAGGATTATCAGGCAGCGAACATCCCGGTTCTGCCGGTTGTGAAAGGCATCTCCGTTGCCAAGAACCACATCACGCTGTACATCATCGCCTTTGCCGTGGCAACGCTGATGCTCTCTCTGGGCGGTTACGCCGGATATAAATATCTGGTGGTGGCGGCTGCGGTGAGCGTCTGGTGGCTCGGCATGGCCCTGCGCGGCTACAAAGTGGAAGATGACAAAGTCTGGGCACGTAAGCTGTTCGTGTTCTCGATTGTGGCCATCACCTCTCTGTCCGTGATGATGTCCGTGGATTTCATGGTACCCGAATCGCATAACCTGCTGACTTACGTCTGGTAAGCCATGGCAAGTGAATAAAGGGGTGCTTCGGCACCCTTTTTTTATTCACTGAATCTATTAATAATGCATGTAATATTTGTTAAATAACCCTGTATTTACCCCGCCCCTTCCCCGCACTACACTATGGCCTGCTCTTGAACTGAGGTGGTAATGAACGATTATAAAATGACGCCAGGCGAGCTACGCGCGACCTGGGGCTTAGGGACTGTTTTCTCGCTACGGATGCTTGGCATGTTTATGGTCCTGCCTGTTCTGACCACGTACGGTATGGCGCTACAGGGAGCCAGTGAAGCGCTGATTGGCCTGGCCATAGGTATCTACGGTTTAGCCCAGGCGGTATTCCAGATCCCTTTCGGCCTGCTCTCCGATCGCGTTGGCCGCAAACCGCTGATTGTCGGCGGGCTACTCGTCTTTGTGCTCGGCAGCATCATTGCCGCCCTCTCCCACTCCATCTGGGGCATTATTCTTGGCCGCGCCCTGCAGGGTTCCGGCGCAATTGCAGCCGCCGTGATGGCACTGCTGTCAGATTTAACTCGTGAACAGAACCGTACCAAAGCGATGGCGTTTATCGGCGTCAGCTTTGGCGTCACCTTTGCCATTGCGATGGTGCTTGGCCCTGTCATCACCCATAAGCTGGGTCTGCATGCCCTGTTCTGGATGATTGCTGTGCTGGCGACCATCGGTATTGCGCTCACGCTGTGGGTAGTGCCAGACAGCAAAAACCACGTCCTCAACCGTGAGTCCGGGATGGTGAAAGGCTGCTTTAGCAAAGTGCTCGTTGAGCCGCGCTTGCTGAAGCTGAACTTTGGCATCATGTGCCTGCATATCCTGCTGATGTCGACCTTTGTCGCCCTGCCCGGCCAGCTGGCGTCTGCAGGTTTCCCTGCCGCTGAGCACTGGAAAATTTATCTGGTGACGATGCTGATTTCGTTCGTCTCGGTGGTGCCGTTTATTATTTACGCCGAAGTGAAGCGCAAGATGAAACGCGTCTTCGTTGGCTGCGTGGCGGTGTTACTGATTGCCGAGATCGTGCTGTGGGGTTCCGGCCCGCATTTCTGGGAGCTGGTCGCGGGGGTGCAACTCTTCTTCCTGGCATTTAACCTGATGGAAGCCCTGCTACCGTCGCTGATCAGCAAAGAATCGCCTGCCGGTTACAAAGGCACCGCGATGGGCATCTACTCCACCAGCCAGTTTATCGGCGTGGCCATCGGTGGTGCGTTCGGCGGCTGGGTGGATGGCCTGTTTGATTCGCAAACCGTATTCCTGGCGGGTGCCCTGCTGGCGATGGTCTGGCTGCTGGTCGCCAGCACCATGAAAGAACCACGCTACGTGAGCAGCCTGCGCGTAGAAATTCCAGGGGACATCGACATCAACGATGCGCTGAAACAGCGTCTTGAGGCCACTGAGGGCGTGAGTGAAGTGCTGATCGCCCCGGAAGAACGCAGTGCCTATATCAAAATAGACAGCAAAGTGACCAACCGCTTCGAAGTGGAGCAGGTGCTGAAAGCCTGAAAAAAAGCCCGGTTAAACCGGGCTTTTTCGTCTTAATCGCGGAAGTTTTTGAACTGGAACGGCTGCCCCAGATCGCCGCCACGGATCAGCGCCATTACGCCCTGCAGGTCATCACGAGATTTACCGGTGACACGGATCTCTTCGCCCTGGATCTGCGCCTGAACTTTCAGCTTGCTGTCTTTGATGAGCTTAACGATTTTCTTCTGCACCGCGCTCTCAATGCCCTGCTTCAGTTTAGCTTCAACAAACCAGGTTTTACCGCTGTGCACGAACTCTTCCGGCACATCCAGTGAGGTACCTTCAATGCCGCGCTTCAGCAGCTTGGCGCGCAAAATATCCAGCAGCTGGTTAACCTGGAAATCAGACTCACTCAGCACCTTGATGGTCTTATTTGCCTCATTCAGGTCAAATGTTGCCTCAACGCCACGAAAATCGAAACGTGACTCAACTTCACGGCTGGCGTTTTCTACGCCGTTGCGGACTTCCTGGATATCAACTTCGGAAACAATATCGAAAGATGGCATCTTTTCTTCTCCCTTCATTTTTGTTGCGTTGCATAATACCCGCTACGAGGCATAACTCAACAGAAGCTTAGCTGACGGCGCTATACTTAGGCCGTAACACCTGGCGCAGTTGCAGGTGAGGAGGAACAATGAAAATTACAGTGCTCGGATGCGGAGCGCTTGGTCAGCTATGGCTGACTGCGCTATGCAAGCACGGACACGAGGTGCAGGGCTGGTTACGCGTCCCTCAGCCCTACTGCAGTGTAAACCTGATTGGTGAAGACGGAAGTATCTTTAACGAATCCCTCACCGCGAACGATCCTGATTTCCTGGCGCAAAGCGATCTGCTACTGGTCACGCTGAAGGCGTGGCAGGTTTCAGATGCGGTAAAAGCGCTGGCCGCCCAGCTCCCCCCCACCTCGCCCATTTTGCTACTGCATAACGGCATGGGGACGATTGATGAACTGAAAAATATCCCTCAGCCGCTGCTGATGGCCACGACAACCCATGCGGCGCGCCGGGATGGCAACATCATCGTACATGTCGCCAGCGGGATAACACATATTGGCCCGGCTCGTGAGCAGGATGGCGACTACAGCTATCTGGCAGACACACTGCAAAAGGTGCTGCCGGATGTCGCCTGGCACAACAACATTCTCCCTCAACTGTGGCGCAAATTAGCAGTCAACTGTGTGATCAATCCGTTGACGGCTTTATGGGACTGTCCGAACGGCGAACTGAAAAACCATCCGCAGGAAATTGCCACGCTGTGCGCCGAGGTCGCCTCAGTGGTGGAGCGCGAGGGCTTGCATACCTCAGCAGACGATTTACGCTATTATGTCGAGCAGGTAATTGATAGTACCGCAGAAAATATCTCTTCAATGTTGCAGGACGTTCGGGCGTTACGCCACACTGAGATCGACTACATCACCGGCTATCTGTTAAAACGCGCCCGCGCACACGGCATTGCGGTGCCGGAAAACGCCCGCCTGTATGACCTGGTTAAACGTAAGGAGAGTGAGTATGAGCGCGTCGGCACTGGTATGCCTCGCCCCTGGTAGCGAAGAAATGGAAGCCGTCACCACTATCGACCTGATGGTGCGAGGCGGTATTGCGGTGACGACGGCAAGCGTTGCCAGCGACGGTAATCTGGCGATCACCTGTTCACGCGGGGTGAAAATACTGGCGGATGCCCCGCTGGTACAGGTGGCTGACGGTGATTACGACATTATCGTTCTTCCCGGCGGCCTGAAAGGAGCCGAGTGTTTTCGCGACAGCCCACTGTTAGTGGAAACCGTCAGGCAGTTTCACCTGTCTGGCCGCATCGTCGCGACAATCTGTGCCGCAGCCGGAACGGTGCTGGTTCCACACGATATTTTCCCGATCGGCAATATGACCGGTTTCCCGGCGCTGAAAGACCGCATTCCGGAAGACCAGTGGGTCGATAAACGCGTTGTCTGGGATCCGCGCGTCAACCTGCTCACTAGCCAGGGGCCGGGAACCGCGATTGATTTTGCGCTAAAGATTATCGACCTGCTGGTCGGGCGCGAGAAGGCGTATGAAGTGGCGTCGTCGCTGGTCATGCCGGCGGGAATTTATAATTACTACGAATAAAAGTAAAACGGCAACCACACAGGTTGCCGTTTCCAGGTTTTTCTCCCTCTCCCGTGGGAGAGGGTCGGGGTAAGGGCAACATACCGCACTCCCCGGCAATGAACTACGGGCGATACACCTTCACGTTCGCAAAGCCCTGCTCACGCAGATACAGCGCCTGCAGACGGCTCATCACCCCACGCTCACACCACAGCAAATACGTTTTGCTCTGATCGAGATCGCCAAACTTCGTGCTCAGCTTGTAGAACGGCAGAGAAACCACTTCCACCCCTTCGACTTTCAGCGGTTTGTCATCCTGTTCGTCGATAGAACGGATATCCAGAATCGCATCGTTGGCACCAAAACCGCTCACGGTTTCAACTTCAACCACTTCCTGCCCGGTCTGCTGGGCAATATCGCGGATATCAATGTTGGACGCTTCCTCTACCACCTTCTCGAGGATCGCGAAATCGAAGTTCTCTTCTTCCGCTTCAATCTTCGCCTTCACCGCTTTTACGGTCGGACTTTTTGAGATCACACCGCAATACTCTGGCATGGTACGGGCAAAATCTTCGGTACCGATTTCACGCGCCAGATCGATGATATGTTCTTTATCGTGGGAGATCAGTGGGCGCAGGATCAGCGTATCAGAAACATTGTCGATAAGACGCAGGTTGGTCAGCGTCTGGCTGGAGACCTGGCCCAGCGCTTCCCCCGTCACCAGCGCCTGTACGCCGTAACGTTCAGCCACTTTGGACGCCGCGCGTACCATCATGCGCTTCAGCACGACGCCCATCTGGCCGTCGTCCACTTTCTCAAGGATTTCGCCAACCACCGGCTCGAAGTTGATCGCCACAAAACGCACGCGGTGGGAGCTGCCAAAGCGGTTCCACAGGTAATGTGCCACCTGACGCACACCGATTTCATGCGCTGCACCACCCAGATTGAAGAAGCAGTAGTGTACGCGGCAACCGCGACGCATCAGCATGTAGCTGGAAACGCCAGAATCGAACCCGCCGGAGATCAGCGACAGCACGTCTTCCTGAGTGCCGATCGGGAAACCGCCAATACCTTCGTAACGGCCTTTGACCAGCAGCAGGCGATCGTTTTCGATCTCCAGATTCACGGTCACGTCCGGGTTAGTCAGACGTACGCGCGCAGTTTCCACGTGTTGGTTAAGACCGCCGCCAACGTAACGTTCCACTTCAATCGAGCTGAACTCGTGCTTGCCACGACGTTTCACGCGCACGCAGAAGGTTTTACCTTCGATCTGGTTGCGGTACTGTACCAGCGCTTTCTCGAAGATGTCGTGCATATCGCTGAACGGAACATCTTCCACTTCCAGAATATGATGAATACCCGGAATACGGGTCAGCGCGTCGCGAATATCCTGACGTTTGTTTTCGTCTTTCGCGCGAACTTCAACGTGATCCCAGTGACGCACCACGGCAAGCGTTTCGTCGTAGTGCTTTAATACGTTACGAATGTTCCCGGTGAGAATTTTAATAAAGCGCAAACGCACAGATTGGCTTTTGATGGTGATTTCAGGGAACAATTTAATGATAAACTTCATGGCGGCAATGTTTCTTAGGCAAGCTTGTTAAGGCTTGTAATGGAAAATAATATTACAGCCCACACCCGTGGCTGCATCCAGGCGCGCGAGTATATCACCATTGAGCGTTATTTGCTTCTCCGCCTGAGTCCGTTACCATGACAGGGCTAAAAATAGAAAGAGTCAAATTCACTATGCCGAAGAAGAACGACGCACCGGCCAGTTTCGAAACTGCGCTGAGTGAACTGGAGCAGATCGTCACCCGCCTTGAGAGCGGTGATTTACCGCTGGAAGAGGCGCTCAACGAATTCGAGCGTGGCGTGCAGCTGGCACGTCAGGGGCAGGTCAAACTGCAGCAGGCCGAGCAGCGCGTGCAAATCCTGCTGTCCGACAGCGAAGATGCTAAAACAACGCCTTTCACACCGGACGCCGAGTAAATGGATTTCGCCAACGAGCTTCAGGCGTGTGTGAATCGCGCCAACGACGCCCTGCGCCGTTTTATCGAGCCACAGCCTTTTCAGAACACTCCTCTGGTTGAGGCCATGCACTATGGCGCACTCTTGGGCGGAAAGCGCCTGCGTCCGTTCCTGGTCTATGCCACAGGCAAGATATTTGGTATCAGCGATACTACGCTGGACGCCCCGGCAGCTGCCGTTGAGTGCATCCACGCTTACTCGCTGATCCACGATGATTTACCGGCGATGGATGACGATGACCTGCGTCGTGGTCAACCTACCTGCCATATCCGGTTTGGCGAAGCCAATGCCATTCTGGCGGGGGATGCCCTGCAAACGCTGGCGTTCTCGATTTTAAGCGATGCGCCGATGGTTGAAGTGAGTGACCGCGACCGTCTGGCGATGGTGTCCGAACTGGCGATGGCCAGTGGCGTCGCAGGAATGTGCGGTGGACAGGCACTGGATCTTGATGCAGAAGGGCGTCAGGTTAATCTGGAACAGCTGGAACGTATTCACCGCCATAAAACGGGGGCACTCATTCGTGCAGCCGTTCGCCTGGGCGCGCTGAGCGCAGGTGAACAAGGGCGAAAAGCCCTGCCGGTTCTGGACAGATACGCAGAAAGTATAGGCCTGGCATTCCAGGTTCAGGATGACATTCTGGATGTGGTGGGCGATACTGCAACATTGGGAAAACGTCAGGGTGCAGACCAGCAGCTTGGCAAAAGTACCTACCCCGCCCTTCTGGGCCTTGAGCAAGCCCAACGTAAAGCCCGGGACCTGATAGCGGATGCCCGCCAGTCGCTGAATCAGCTGGCTGCGCAATCCCTGGATACCTCGGCACTGGAAGCGCTAGCGGACTATATAATCCAGCGTGATAAATAAACTAAATATCTCGATGAGCCTTTGATGAGTTTTGATATTGCCAAATACCCGACACTGGCGTTAGTAGACTCCACCCAGGAGTTACGCCTGTTGCCGAAAGAGAGCCTGCCGAAACTGTGCGACGAGCTGCGTCGCTACCTGCTCGACAGCGTCAGCCGCTCCAGCGGTCATTTCGCCTCCGGGCTTGGCACGGTTGAGCTGACAGTGGCGCTGCATTACGTCTATAACACGCCGTTCGATCAGCTGATCTGGGACGTAGGTCACCAGGCATATCCGCACAAAATTCTGACCGGACGTCGCGATAAAATCGGCACCATTCGCCAGAAAGGTGGCCTGCACCCGTTCCCGTGGCGCGGTGAGAGCGAGTATGACGTGTTAAGCGTCGGCCACTCCTCCACGTCAATTTCTGCCGGTATCGGTATTGCCGTTGCCGCCGAAAAAGAGAACAAGCAGCGTCGCACCGTCTGCGTGATTGGTGACGGCGCAATCACCGCTGGTATGGCTTTTGAGGCCATGAACCATGCGGGAGATATCAAGCCGGACATGCTGGTTATCCTTAACGATAACGAGATGTCGATTTCCGAAAACGTCGGCGCACTGAATAACCATCTGGCGCAGTTGCTCTCCGGAAAACTTTACTCCTCGCTGCGTGAAGGCGGCAAAAAAGTCTTCTCCGGCGTACCGCCAATTAAAGAGCTGCTCAAACGTACCGAAGAACATATCAAAGGTATGGTTGTGCCGGGTACGCTGTTTGAAGAGCTGGGCTTTAACTACATTGGCCCGGTCGACGGCCACGACGTGCTGGGTCTGATCACGACGCTCAAAAACATGCGCGACCTGAAAGGCCCGCAGTTCCTGCACATCATGACCAAAAAAGGGCGTGGTTACGAACCGGCGGAAAAAGACCCGATCACCTTCCACGCGGTACCGAAATTTGACCATACCAGCGGCTGCCTGCCGAAAAGCAGCGGCGGTATGCCGAGCTATTCGAAAATCTTTGGCGACTGGCTGTGTGAAACGGCGGCGAAAGACAACAAGCTGATGGCGGTAACGCCTGCCATGCGTGAAGGCTCCGGTATGGTGGAGTTTTCCAAAAAATTCCCTGACCAGTATTTTGACGTGGCGATTGCCGAGCAGCATGCAGTGACATTCGCGGCAGGCCTGGCAATTGGCGGCTACAAGCCGGTTGTGGCTATCTACTCCACCTTCCTGCAACGCGCCTACGACCAGGTTATCCATGACGTTGCCATTCAGAAGCTGCCGGTACTGTTTGCTATCGACCGTGCGGGTATCGTGGGGGCTGACGGTCAAACGCATCAGGGCGCATTTGATCTGTCGTTCCTGCGTTGCATACCGGACATGGTCATCATGACGCCGAGCGATGAGAACGAATGCCGTCAGATGCTATTTACCGGCTACCACTATCAGGACGGCCCAAGCGCAGTTCGTTACCCACGCGGCAATGCCGTAGGCGTTGAGCTGCAACCGCTGGAGAAACTGGCAATGGGTAAAGGCCTGGTCAAACGTCGCGGTCAGACAGTGGCGATCCTGAACTTCGGTACGCTGATGCCGGAAGCGGCAAAAGTCGCTGAAACGCTGAATGCCACCCTGGTGGATATGCGTTTTGTGAAACCGCTCGATGAATCTCTGATCCTGAGCATGGCAGAAAGCCATGACGTGCTGGTGACGCTGGAAGAAAACGCCATTATTGGCGGCGCGGGCAGCGGCGTGAACGAGGTACTGATGGCGAACCGTAAAGCTGTTCCGGTACTGAACCTCGGCCTGCCTGATCACTTCATCCCACAAGGTACGCAGGACGAGGCCCGTGCGGCCATCGGCCTGGATGCCGCAGGTATCGAAGCCAAAATCCGTACCTGGCTGGCATAACACCTTCCCCACTGCTCCTGTTAGACTTATTTTGTTAGCGGGAGCAGAGCGGAATTAATCAAGCCGTTGAACACATCGCCAAAGTAGCATTCAGTACCGCTCTTTAGTTATCGAGCCATCTTTTTTATCCATAACGTACATATTATCACCAACAAAAAATCTGATCTTATTACTTTCAGGAAATCTGAAAGAAACTTCAAGAAGAATATTTTTCTCAATACAGTTCTTCTCAGATGTCATATCAGGAAAACAGAAATAATCCTCTCTCGGTGAGTCCCGCAGGTATCCGTCCCCCACATCCCAGACCGTCAAAACAAATCTCTGCCCGGCGGGAATATTGTATTTTTTCTTAAGCATTTCCCGCTGAGATAACCACCAGTTAATTCGCCCCCGGTCCGTTAACGGGAAATGGTCAACGATAATATCGTCATAGCCCATCCTGTCAGTACTGCGATGGACATCTATGATTTTCACTGGATAAATAGAATCCCACAGACTAAAAACAATCACAGCCAAGGCAATCGCCATATAAATAAACCAGGATTTTTTCATATCATTATCGCTCCGATAATTTGATACAGCCCAATCGCGGCTTTTAATACCGTGCCTTAGTCATCGAGCCATCTTTTTTATCCATGATGTACTTATTATCACCAATAATAAAATTAACTTTGTTTTCATCAGAAAATCTGGTATCGACTGCAAGGAGTTCGTTTTTTTCAATACAGTTCTTCTCTGATGTCATATCAGGAAAACAAAAATAATCTTCTCGCGGAGAGTCCCGCAGATACCCCTCCCCCACGTCCCAGACCGTCAAAACAAATTCTTGCCCGGAGGGAATGTTATATTTATTCTTAAGCATATCCCGCTGAGATAGCCACCAGTTAATTCTCCCCCGATCCGTTAACGGGAAATGGTCAACGATAATATCATCATAGCCAGGGCGATCAGTACTGCGATGGACATCAATGATTTTCACAGGATAAATATCCTCCCAAAGACTAAAAGAAATCACAACTACTGCAATTGCCATATAAATAAACCAGGATTTTTTCATATCATTATCGCTCCGATAATTTGATACAGCCCAATCGCGGCTTTTAATACCGTGCCTTAGTCATCGAGCCATCTTTTTTATCCATAATGTATTTATTATCACCGATAATAAAATTAACTTTATTTTTATCAGAATACCTGGCATCAACCTTAAGAAGTTTATTTTTCTCAATACAGTTCTTCTCTGATGTCATATCAGGAAAACAAAAATAATCTTCTCGCGGAGAGTCCCGCAGATACCCCTCCCCCACGTCCCAGACCGTCAAAACAAATTCCTGCCCGGAGGGGATGTTATATTTTTTCTTAAGCATATCCCGCTGAGATAGCCACCAGTTAATTCTCCCCCGATCCGTTAACGGGAAATGGTCAACGATAATATCATCATAGCCAGGGCGATCAGTACTGCGATGGACATCAATGATTTTCACAGGATAAATATGATCCCAGAAACTAAAAGCAATCACAACCAAAACAATCGCCATATAAACAAACCAGGATTTTTTCATATCATTATCGCTCCGATAATTTGATACAGCCCAATCGCGGCTTTTAATACCGCGCCTTAGTTATCGAGCCATCTTTTTTATCCATGATGTACTTATTACCACCGATAATAAAATTAACTTTATTTTTATCAGAAAATCTGGCATCAACCTTAAGAAGGTTATTTTTTTCAATACAATTCTTCTCTGATGCCATATCAGGAAAACAAAAATAATCCTCTCGCGGAGAGTCCCGCAAATACCCGTCCCCCACATCCCAGACCATCAAAACAAATTCCTGCCCGGAGGGGATGTTGTATTTTTTCTTAAGCATATCCCGCTGAGATAACCACCAGTCAATTCGTCCCCGATCCGTTAACGGGAAATGGTCAACGATAATATCATCATAATCAAATTTATCAGTACTGCGATGGACATCAATAATTTTTACAGGGTAAATATCATCCCAAAGACTAAAAGCAATCACAACTACTGCAATTGCCAGATAAATAAACCAGGATTTTTTCATATCATGATCGCCCCGTCAGTTTTACAGAAGCCTTGAAGTTCGTCACAAAAGGTTTAAATGAAAAGCAGTTGTATCGCTGAAGAACAAACCATATCCGAAAAAACCTGAAGCTTTGGTATAGTTTTTTAGTAATATCTTCTCGCCCCAGACCAAAATGATCCTGAGCTTCAAATAATATGTCCGCCTCCCACCCTATCTGGTATCTTCTAAAATTAAGCATAACAATTCTCTGGAAATAGATATCATGGATGGTGATCCCCATTCCGTTGAATCGGTCTTCGAAATCATTAAACTTAGGCAATGTCGCATTTAATATTCCTGTTCGTACATCCCAAATAAAATTCTGACTACCAACTTGTTTACGCCTGTCACTGACATATTTATTAATTGCATCCCTGATAACACTGGGCGTAGTATTTCCATATTGCTTTGCCCTGAGAAGATCAGAAAATGCTCTGTTGAGTAACGCGTTATAGCCAAAAGGTCTGCCATCTCCATGTTGAAAATGGTTAATCATCTCTCCAATTAAATTTTTATATTGCCCGGAAGCAAACAACCCTGATAACTCCCTCATTTCATCAAAAAGTATACTGGCGCATTCATCAGGGGTAATGCGTTGATCGTCTTTAGGGGAATGCCCGGTAATAAATGGATAGCTAATTTTATCTTTGAAGGTCATCCTATAGGGATCGACTATAGTCGAAACATCGTTTAACCCTAATGATTGTAATTCTAAAGCAGACAGATCACTATGCCGCATATCATCTGTACTTGCATCATTAAATCTATTTTTTGTCTGAAATAGTATTTCGCAAGGAAAATTCATGTGGTACATACTCATCCCTCATAGTATACGAACCAACAATCCTATAACTCACATCCTCATTCCAGGAACATCATACGCCAGACAGCAAGATAAAAAAAATAATAAATAAATTAAATGGCAAAAATTATATAAATAACATTCACGCAATAAATAACCTCTCTCCAATATATCCATTAACCTAATTAAATTTGCGTTACGTTTTTTAAAGGAGATACGTAAATAGCCAGAAAATGCACATCATTATTCTGGACGGTAGGGTTATCACCGTTCGCAGTCAATAAAAGACTGAGCAGAAGTGGAGAATACCGAACTTCATTACCTTCCACCTTACGACCCTAACCTGAATCGGATAGAGCGAATGCGGAAGTTAATGAATGAGCATGCCCGGAACAATCGTTATTTCAGTTATCCGCGAGAATTCAGAGATGAAACCTGAATCTTGAGGTTACATGGGGATGTATTAAACAGGACCGGCTCTAATTTAGGCAAAATGATCGTACCCTTTCCAGTCAAGTATCACTGGCGCGCCGTTACGAACAAACTGCAGCCCTTCGCTCTCAGGCATAATCTGCCCGATGCAGGTAAATTTCGCGCCAAGGTGGGCTAACGCCACATCCAGCGTCCCGCGGTTAAGCTCAGGGACGGTAAAGCACAGCTCGTAATCTTCCCCACCGGACAGCGCCCAGCGCAGGGCCTGCTCAGCGTCAACGTGACGGAGAAGTTGCTCTGATAGCGGGAACAGATCCAGGTCAACACGCGCCCCCACACCACTAGCCTTGAGAATATGGCCGAGGTCGGAGATAAGCCCGTCAGAGAGATCGATAGCCGAACTGGCGCGTTCACGCAGCGCCTGCCCCTGTAAAATACGTGGCGTTGGTCGCAGATGGCGTTTCAACAGATACGCCGCGTCGTCAGCATCTGCAACCGTTAAGCGATCCTGAAGAATCGCCAGCCCCGCCGCACTGTCGCCCGGCGTGCCGGTCACGTAGATCCAGTCACCCGGTTTTGCACCCGAGCGCTTCAGCGCGCGTCCAACCGGCACATAGCCGTGGATCGCCAGCGTCATCGACAGCGGCCCGCCAGTTGTATCACCACCAATCAGCTGCATATCATAGTAGTTAAGCTGCTCAAACAGCGCATCGCTGAAAGCTTCAAGCCAGGTTTCATCGACATCTGGCAGGGTTAAAGCCAGCGTTAACCACGCGGGATCGGCCCCCATCGCGGCCAGATCGCTCACGTTAACCGCCAGCGCTTTATACGCCAGATCGGCAGGGTCGATATCAGGTAAGAAATGACGACCGCACACTAAGGTGTCGGTGCTGATTGCCAGCGTCTGTTTTTCAGGAATATTGAGAAGTGCGCAGTCATCGCCAATGCCGGTTTCAACATCAAGACGAGAGGTTCTGACACGGTCAAAATAACGGGCAATCAGGGAGAATTCGCCGCAAGCCATACGTTATGCCTCAGCAAAGAAAAGAAAAAACCGGAGCCGCACTGCCGCCAGGGCAATGCGAGACTCCGGTTTGCGGATCACTTTTTGTGGGGACGGATCGCAGGTGCGGCTTTATCCAGCACGCCGTTAACAAACTTGTGGCTGTCTTCAGCACCGAAGGTTTTTGCCAGTTCGATCGCTTCGTTGATGGCCACTTTGTACGGCACATCATCACGTTTAGACAGCTCAAACAGCGCAATACGCAGCACTGCTTTTTCCACCTGGCCCAGCTCTTCGAGCAGACGGGACAGGTATGGTTTCATCAAACCATCGAGATACGCGCTATTAGTCGCCACTCCCGACAGCAGTTCACGGAAGTACAGAACGTCAACGTCTTTCACGTCCTGTTCTGACAGGAACTGGTATTCAACATCAGCGATGTCGTTCTGGGACAACTGCCAGGAGTAAAGTGCCTGGACGGCACATTCACGGGCGCGGCGACGAGCAGCAGGTTTCACGGAATTCCCCTTACAAAAAAATCAGGCCTTGATGGCTTTCAATACATTGATCATTTCAAGCGCGGTCAGTGCAGCTTCTGCACCTTTGTTACCGGCTTTGGTGCCAGCACGTTCGATGGCTTGTTCAATACTTTCGGTGGTCAGCACGCCAAACGCGACAGGAATTTCAGCGTCCTGTGCAACGTGTGCCAGACCATTGCTTGCACCGCCCGCAACGTATTCGAAGTGCGCAGTGCCGCCGCGAATAACGGTACCCAGCGCAATCACCGCGTCGTACTTACCGGTTTTTGCCAGCGCACCCGCTGCCAGAGGCAGTTCATAAGCACCTGGAACCCAAACAACAGTAATGTTGTCATCTTTAACCTGGCCGATACGTTTCAGGGCGTCAATCGCACCTTCCAGCAGGCTGTCGTTGATGAAGTTGTTGAAACGCGCAATGGTGATGGCGACGCGAGCGTCCGGGGTAGCTACAGCAGCTTCAATAATGTTCATACTCTTCCTTTACGGGTTCATTTAGCCCCGCAGGGGGGCGGATTTTATCATAATACTTTGCGCACTGCTTCCCTATTTCAGGAGCAATTACGCTGTTGTTAAATGGAGGCAAACATCCGGGCCAACAGGACGTATCTCGCTAAATTTGAGTTGTGGGGCATCAGCCAGTTTTTCAAGGCCAGGCAGCACAAACAGGCCGCGAGCATCGCTACCTAACAGTTTAGGCGCAACATAGACAACCAGTTCATCCACCAGCCCCGCCTGTAACATCGCGCCAGCCAGCGTCGGGCCCGCTTCTACCCAGATGCTGTTTACCTGTTGTTTGCCAAGTAACATCATCAGCACCACTAAATCGAGGTGCCCGTTGTGCTCCGGCACCATAATGCTGCGCACACCGTCTGGCCATGCCCGCGGATCCTCCTGCGTGCGGGCAAACCAGGTTTCACCCGGTTGCTGGACGATGCGGTGCTCAGGCGTCACACGGTTCTGGCTATCAATGACAATACGCAGCGGCTGGCGCAGGTTCTCCTGCGGATAAAGCGCCTGGGTATCGGCATTTAGCTCATTCCAGCGTACGGTCATAGCCGGATCGTCAGCCAGAACCGTTTCACTGCTGGTGAGAATAGCATGGCTTTGCGCGCGCAGACGTTGCACATCGCGCCTTGCCTGCGGGGAGGTGATCCACTGGCTTTCACCGTTCGCCATCGCCGTGCGACCATCCAGCGAGGCTCCCAGCTTAAGTTGAATATACGGGAATCCGGTGCGCATACGCTTCAGGAAGCCTTTGTTAATGGCTTCCGCGTCGCCCATCATCAGACCGTGACTGACGTCGATCCCTTCCTGCTGCAGACGGTACAGCCCGCGTCCGGCGACCTGTGGATTGGGATCCTGCATCGCCGCAACCACACGCGAGACACCCGCCGCAATCAGCGCTTCGCAGCACGGCGGCGTCCGCCCATGATGGCTGCATGGCTCAAGCGTCACGTAGGCTGTTGCACCGCGCGCTTTTTCGCCCGCCATACGCAAGGCATGCACTTCGGCATGCGGTTCGCCCGCGCGATAGTGGAACCCTTCGCCCACAATCTCGCCATCTTTCACGATAACGCAGCCGACGTTCGGGTTGGGATGAGTGGTAAAACGTCCACGTTGCGCCAGCTTCATGGCTCGCGCCATGTAAATCTCATCCTGCATGAGTTTAATCCTGTAAGCGGGCGATCTCTTCGCCGAACTCTTTGATGTCTTCGAAACTGCGGTATACGGAGGCAAAGCGGATATAGGCAACTTTATCGAGCTTTTTCAGCTGTTCCATCACCAGATTGCCAATCATTTTGCTTGGCACTTCGCGTTCGCCGGTTCCACGCAGGTGAGATTTAATATGGTTTAGCGCCATTTCAACGTCGTCAGCACTGACGGGACGTTTTTCCAGCGCCTTGAGCATCCCGCTACGCAGTTTCTCTTCGTTGAATGGCTCACGCACATCGTTACTTTTTACCACCCGTGGCATTACCAGCTCTGCGACCTCAAAGGTCGTGAAGCGCTCGTTGCACACCAGACATTGCCTACGGCGACGTACAGAAGACCCTTCGCCCACAAGACGAGAATCGATGACTTTGGTATCCACAGCGGAGCAGAATGGGCAATGCATACGGTATCCCTGTTATCCGGTTAACTGACTTTCATTTTACCCTGAACTGGCCTGACAACAAAGGAAGAGCTTTTTGAGACAAAGGATCTATGTCTGACGGGATCCAACTGGCTACCATTACGGAGATCCGTTATTTCAAGGAAATAAACGCAATGACAAGACGTTATCTAAGAATTCTCCTGGTGGGAAGCCTCTTCACCCTTAGCGCCTGCGCACAGCAAACTGAAGTCCGCCAGATGAAACAAAGCGTGAATACGCTTAATACGGCAATGGACAAACTGAACAAAGAGACGGTGAAGATCACCCAACAAAACGCACTGAATGCAAAATCCAGCCAGGGCGTTTACCTGCTGCCCGGAGCCAATACGCCCGCGCGTCTCAATAGCCAGGTTGGCACGCTGAAAATGTCGCTGGTCAACGTTGCGGCGAATGCCGATGGTACTCGCGCAACATTGCGCATTCAGGGCGAATCAAACGATCCGCTCCCGGCATTTAGCGGTACCGTAGAGTGGGGGCAGATCCAGGGCACTACAGAGAGCTATCAGGAAATTAACGTGAAAAACCAGCTATTCACTGCCCCGGCCAGCATACTGGCTCCGAGCGATGTTGATATTCCACTCCAGTTGAACGGCCTCACACCGGAACAATTAGGTTTTATTCGCATCCACGATATCCAGCCCGTCACGCAGTAACCCCCCTTTTTTAGCGGAGTGCAATGTCACTCCGCTAACATTTACATCCCGCAAATATTGGCAACATAAATGTTTGCCGTTACAATCCCGCCGTCTAAAGTACGCAAACGTGAACGCAATCGATTACGTGCGTGAGAGAACTGTGAAACAACACATATTTTTGTGAGCAGGGATTCCTATAATAGGCTCCGCAGAAACACGAAATATTTAGAAACGCAAATCGCGCATTTTTCACTCCCGGAAGGGAATTTCAATCAGTGGCATGATTATGAAAAAAACATTACTTGCAGCCGGCGCAGTGCTGGCACTTTCCTCCTCTTTCACTGTTAACGCAGCGGAAAACGACAAACCACAGTACCTCTCCGACTGGTGGCACCAGAGCGTTAACGTAGTCGGCAGCTACGACACCCGTTTCGGACCACAGATCCGCAACGATACCTACCTCGAGTACGAAGCATTTGCCAAGAAAGACTGGTTTGATTTCTATGGCTATGTGGATCTGCCGGTCTTCTTCGGTGGTAACACCGATGCGAAAGGTATCTGGAACAACGGTTCCCCACTGTTCATGGAGATCGAACCGCGCTTCTCCATCGACAAACTGACCGGTACCGATCTGAGCTTCGGTCCGTTCAAAGAGTGGTATTTCGCGAACAACTACATCTACGACATGGGTCGTAACGATTCTCAGGAACAGAGCACCTGGTACATGGGTCTGGGTACGGACATCGACACTGGTCTGCCGATGAGCCTGTCCATGAACATTTACGCGAAATACCAGTGGCAGAACTATGGTGCATCCAACGAAAACGAGTGGGATGGCTACCGCTTCAAAGTGAAATACTTTGTGCCAATTACCAAACTGTGGGGTGGAAACCTGAGCTACATCGGCTTCACCAACTTCGACTGGGGCTCCGATCTGGGTAGCGACAACTTCTACGATAATAACGGCAAGCACGCGCGCACCGGCAACTCTATCGCTTCCAGCCACATTCTGGCACTGAACTACGATCACTGGCATTACTCTGTTGTGGCGCGTTACTGGCACAACGGTGGTCAGTGGAACGACGACGCAAGCCTGAACTTCGGCAACGGCAACTTCAACGTCCGTTCTACCGGTTGGGGTGGTTACCTGGTCGTAGGTTACAACTTCTAATCAGCCCGCACAGCCCCTCTCCCACAGGGAGAGGGAACAAACACGACAAACGGCAACACACGTTGCCGTTTTGCTTTTACCTTGCCACCCGGTTTTTTACTGCTTCACCTTGCGCAAAAAATCCGCCAGCGAACGATCCGCGCTCTCGCTAAACCGTCTCTCCGTCTGCACAATATTGAGACATCTGTCGAGCCGGAAACAGCGGTAATCGTCGCGCCGCTCACACCACGCCGCCAGCAACCAGCGCTCTCCCCAGAAGAACAGCCCCAGCGGCTGAACGTCGCGCTGTGAGAGCTGCCCGGCATCATCCCGATAATGCAGCGCAAGCACCCGCTGGGCTGAAATCGCCTGATGAATCATGTCAAAACCGCTGCGGGAGTGGTTTTGCACGCAAAAATCCGGTGCATAAATACGCGTCTGCTCCGCCTTTCGACGGCTCTCTTCCGGCAGGATCGCCAGTACCTTTTCCTGCGCGGACTCCAGCTCACGCGAAAGTGACTCCCCGCCCCAGGTTTTAAGCAGGCGGATCGCCACCATCAACGCCTCAGACTCCTTGCTTGTCAGCATCAGCGGTGGAAGATCAAAACCCGACATCAACCGGTATCCGCTCCCCGCCTCACCTTCCACCGGCACACCAGAAAGCGACAGGTCACGGATATCGCGGTAAACCGTACGCTCAGAAATCCCCAGCCTGTCCGCCAGATGCGCTGCCGTTGTCAGCCGCCGGCCCCGCAGGATCTGCACAATCTGAAACAAACGGTCAGCGCGTCGGGTCATATTTTTTTCAGCTCTCAGGCGGGTTGATGAAGGCCGACACGATTACCTTCGCTGTCGGTAAACAGGGCAATGGTGCCAATACCGTGTGGCAACACCAGCGGGCCAAACACGCACTCACCACCTGCAGAAGCAATACGATCGAGCGTAGCCGCCAGATTGTCAGTATGCAGGTAAATAATAGCGCCCTGTTGAGACGGTGTAATGCCGTCAAATTTTGCCAGTGCGCCGCCGGTAACCGGATCTTCATGCGGGAAAACCGCCAGCTCAGCACAATCCATTTTTTCACGACGAAGAGTAACCTGCATTACCGGCTCATAAAATTTGATGGCGCGATCCATATCAGCGACCGGAATTTCAAACCAGTTAATAACGCTTTTCATACATCCTCCTGCCTGTTGTTTGGGTTCAGAAGGAGTCTACGACAGGGCTCCTGACAGCATACTGTCAGGAGTGTTTGTCAGGAGCAGACAAAAAAAATCCCGGCCAACAGACCGGGATTTTGATAACGCGAAAGACGTTGCCTTACGGCAGAATTGACGGCTGATCCGCCCCTTCTTTTTCGACTTTCTGCTGCAGCAGATGCTCACGCTTCATGCCGAGTTTCAGCGCCAGCGCAGATGCCACATAGATAGACGAAGCCGTACCGATAGACACACCAATCAACATGGTCAGCGAGAAACCTTCCAGCACCGGGCCACCGAAGAGATACAGCATCAGGATAACCATCAGAGTGGTACCGGATGTGATAAGCGTTCGGTGCAGCGTCTGGGTCAACGACACGTTAAAGATTTCGTACGGCGTACCGCGACGGATCTTACGGAAGTTTTCACGAATACGGTCAGATACGACGATACTGTCGTTCAGTGAGTAACCGATAACGGACATCAGGGATGCCACAATCGTCAGGTCAATCTCAATGTGGAACAGAGACAGTACGCCCATCGTGATCACCACGTCGTGCGCCAGGGCGATAACCACCCCCGCCGCCAGTCGCCACTCGAAGCGGAAACCAACGTACACAAGGATGGAGATCAGCGCCACCAGCAGCGCCATCGCACCGGTCTGCGCCAGGTCAGCACCCACGCTCGGGCCAACAAACTCAATACGCTTAACCGTCGCATTCTGGCTGGTCGTTTCGTTAATCACGCTAACGACCTTGCTGCCCAGCTCCTGGCTGCCGTTGGCATCGTGCACCGGTGGCATACGCACCATGATGTCGCGACTGCTACCAAAGTTCTGCAACAGTGGCTCTTCAAAGCCCGCTTTCTGCAGAGACTGGCGCATCTGGTCCATATCGACCGGTTTTTCCAGGGTGATTTCAATCACCGTACCACCGGTGAAATCAAGACCCCAGTTAAAGCCTTTCACGCCCATAATGACGATGGACAGAATCAGCAGTAAACCTGAAATGCCGAAGGCCCAGTAGTCCCAGCGCATAAAGTCCCAGACTTTACGGCCGTGGTTCAATTGTTCAACAGTATATTCCTGTGCCACAACGCACTCCTCAGATAGACAGCTTTTTGACGCGCTTGCCGCCGTACAGCAGGTTCACGATGGCACGGGTGCCGACAATAGCGGTAAACATAGACGTTGCAACACCGATACCGGTAGTAATTGCAAAGCCTTTGATCGCGCCAGTACCCACTGCATACAGGATAAGAACCTTAATCAGTGTTGTTACGTTCGCATCGAAGATGGAGCTGAACGCGCCTTTGTAGCCTTCGTCGATCGCCTGCTGGATAGAGCGACCGTTGCTCAGTTCTTCTTTGATACGTTCGTTTATCAGTACGTTGGCGTCGACCGCCACCGCAAGGGTGAGGACGATACCTGCGATACCAGGCATGGTTAGCGTCGCCCCCGGCAGCAGGGACATAATACCGATGATCATCACCAGGTTCGCCACCAGCGCAGAAGTCGCAATCAGGCCAAACTTCTTATAGAAGAAGATCATGAAGAGGATAGACACCACCAGACCGGCCAGACACGCTTCCAGACCCTGCTGGATGTTCTGCATACCCAGGGTTGGCCCAATGGTACGTTCTTCAACAATCTGAATTGGCGCAATCAACGCACCAGCACGCAGCAGCAGAGAGAGCTGACGCGCTTCGTTCGGGTTGTTGATACCCGTGATACGGAAGCTGTTACCCAGACGAGACTGGATGTTGGCGATGTTAATCACCTCTTCCTCTTTCACCAGCACTGCACGACCGTTGGCATCTTTCTTACCGCTGTCTTTGTACTCCACAAACAAGGTCGCCATCGGTTTGCCGATGTTGTCCTTGGTGAAGTTAGACATGATGTTACCACCCGCGCTATCCAGCGAGATGTTAACCTGCGGCTGGTTGTACTCATCCTGGCTGGAGGTGGAGTCGGTGATGTGATCACCGGTCAGGATCACGCGTTTGTACAGCACAACTGGCTGACCTTCACGCGTCTGCTTCACTTCAGAGTCACCCGGAATACGGCCTGCGGCAGCCGCTGACTGATCAACGTTAGAGTTAACCAGACGGAATTCCAGCGTCGCGGTTGCGCCCAGAATCTCTTTCGCACGCGCAGTATCCTGAATACCTGGCAGTTCAACCACAATACGGTCAGCACCCTGACGCTGTACCAGCGGTTCAGCCACGCCCAGTTGGTTTACACGGTTACGCAGAATGTTGATGTTCTGCTGAACAGCATATTCGCGCGCTTCTTTCATACGCGCGTCGGTCATTACCGCGCGCAGCTGGTTGCTGCCCTGAGAGGTAATCACCAGATCGCGGTGGCGTTGAGTCAGGTAATCTACAGCCTGATCGCGTGCCGCACTGTCGCGGAACGTGATGCTCATACCGTAGTTATCTTCTTTACGCACGGTGGTATACGCAATGCCTTTTTCACGCAGATCGCTGCGCAGGCTATCGATATTCTGTTCCTGCAGTTTGCCAAGCGCAGTGTCCATATCCACTTCCATCAGGAAGTGAACACCGCCACGCAGGTCAAGACCGAGTTTCATTGGTTCTGCATTCAAAGCAGCCAGCCAACGCGGAGTTGCAGGAGCAAGGTTCAGCGCCACGACATATTTATCACCCAGCACGCCCATCAGCGCTTCACGAGCGCGGAGCTGCGTGTCGGTGGTGTCGAAGCGAGCAAGAATCGCGCCCCCTTCCAGTGCCACAGACTTAGCGGTAATTTTTTCTTCTTGTAACGTTTTCTGGACCTGGATCAGCGTTTGCTCACTGGCGGCGACACCGCGCGCGCCAGTGATTTGAACAGCCGGATCCTCACCATACAGGTTGGGAAGCGCGTACAGCAGGCCGACGAGAATCACGACGACCAGCATGATGTACTTCCACAAAGGATAACGGTTTAACACGGCAGTTCCCTTTGGGAAAAGTTGGGATTACAGCGCCTTCATGGTGCCTTTCGGCAGAACGGCAGCTACGAAGTCACGTTTGATAACCACTTCAGTGGTGTCGTTCAGAGCGATAGCAATGTAGCCGTTGTCAGCTACTTTGGTCACGCGGCCCACCAGGCCACCATTGGTCAGCACTTCATCGCCTTTCGCAATGGAGCTCATCAGGTTTTTGTGCTCTTTGGTACGCTTCTGCTGTGGGCGCAGGATCATGAAGTAGAAGATCAGACCGAACACAACCAGCATCAGAATCAGAGACATCGGGCTGCCCTGCGCCGGAGCACCTGTTGCCGCTACCGCATCAGAAATAAAAAAGCTCATTCAAATTCCCTCATTATTAAAATTAATCAACGTTCAAAGGTGGAACATCCCGCCCCTGACGTTGGTAGAAATCGGTCACGAAGCTCTCTAATTTACCCTCTTCGATAGCCTTACGTAAACCAGCCATTAAGCGCTGATAATAACGAAGATTATGAATGGTATTGAGACGCGCGCCTAAAATCTCATTGCAACGATCGAGATGATGCAGGTACGCACGAGAATAATTGCGACAGGTATAGCAATCGCACCCGGAATCAAGCGGGCTGGTGTCACTCTTATGCTTCGCGTTACGGATTTTCACCACGCCATCGGTAACGAACAGATGACCATTCCGCGCGTTACGGGTCGGCATTACGCAGTCGAACATATCAATGCCGCGACGTACGCCTTCCACCAGATCTTCTGGTTTACCCACGCCCATCAGGTATCGTGGTTTATCCGCTGGGATTTGCGGGCAGACATGCTCCAGAATGCGATGCATATCTTCCTTCGGCTCACCCACAGCCAAACCGCCGACAGCGTAGCCATCAAAACCTATCTCTACCAGACCTTTAACGGAGATATCACGTAAATCTTCGTAAACACTGCCCTGAATAATGCCAAACAGCGCATTTTTGTTCTGCAGGGAGTCGAAACGGTCACGGCTGCGCTTCGCCCAACGCAGAGACATTTCCATAGAGCGTTTGGCGTAGTCCCAGTCCGCCGGGTATGGCGTACATTCATCGAAGATCATGACGATGTCGGAGCCGAGATCGTACTGAATCTCCATCGATTTTTCAGGATCGAGGAAAATCGGATCGCCGTTGATCGGGTTACGGAAGTGCACACCTTTTTCGGTGATCTTGCGAATATCGCCCAGGCTGAAGACCTGGAAACCGCCGGAGTCGGTCAGAATGGGGCCTTTCCACTGCATGAAGTCATGCAGATCGCCGTGCAGCTTCATGATCTCCTGACCAGGACGCAGCCACAGATGGAAGGTATTACCGAGGATAATCTGTGCGCCGGTGGCTTCAACTTCTTCCGGTGTCATCCCTTTTACGGTGCCGTAAGTGCCCACAGGCATAAACGCGGGGGTTTCCACCACGCCGCGATCAAACACCAGGCGACCGCGACGCGCGCGACCGTCGGTGGTATCGAGTTCAAATTTCATTTCTCTTCCTTTGTGCCAGAAAAACAGTCCGACACATTATTCAGTGTCGCGGACTTATTCCCCGACACGCTCATTCAAAGCCTGCGGATTGTACGTGATAAACATCGCGTCCCCGTAGCTAAAAAAGCGATATTTTTGTTCTACCGCAGACTTGTAGGCAGCCATCGTGTGCTGATAACCCGCAAATGCGGAAACCAGCATAATCAGTGTCGATTCAGGCAGATGGAAGTTGGTCACCAGTGCATCAATCACGTTGTACTGGTAGCCCGGGTAGATGAAGATCTGCGTATCGCCGAAAAACGGCTCGATAAGCTCGTTTTTGGCGGCCTGCGCGGCACTCTCAAGTGAACGGACTGACGTGGTACCGACAGCGATAACGCGGCTACCGCGAGCTTTCGCGGCCAGAACAGCGTCCACCACGTTCTGAGGTACTTCGGCATACTCAGAGTGCATGATGTGATCTTCAATGCTGTCCACGCGCACTGGCTGGAAGGTTCCTGCGCCCACGTGCAGCGTCACGAAAGCCATCTCCACACCTTTTGCACGCAGTTTTTCCAGCAGCGGCTCATCAAAATGCAGGCCTGCGGTTGGGGCTGCCACCGCGCCAGGCTTCTGGCTGTAGACGGTTTGATACAGCTCCCGGTCGGCCTCTTCGTCCGGACGCTCAATGTATGGCGGCAACGGCATGTGGCCGATGGTGTTCAGGATATCGAGCACCGTACGCTCATCATCGAACGCCACTTCAAACAGCGCATCATGGCGCGCGGTCATGGTCGCTTTGATGCTCTCATCATCGCCCAACAGCAGCTCAGCACCCGGTTTCGGAGCCTTAGACGCGCGAATATGTGCCAGAATACGTTTATCATCGAGCATACGTTCGACCAGCACTTCAATCTTACCGCCGCTGGCTTTACGGCCAAACAGACGCGCCGGGATCACGCGGGTATTGTTAAAAACCAGCAGATCGCCAGGGTTGAGCTTGTCGAGCAAATCGGTGAAAGTACCGTGCGTCAGCGCGCCCGTAGGCCCATCCAGTGACAGCAAGCGGCAGCTACTGCGCTCAGGCATTGGATAGTGAGCAATCAGGGATTCAGGTAATTCAAAGGAGAAATCGGCGACGCGCATGACGTATACTCGTGACTTAAAAACAGGCGGCATAGTCTAGTGCTCACACTCTTTTGCTGCAACAACTAGCCGCCCCCGGACAGATAAAACGCATGAATTTTCTCGCTCACCTGCATCTTGCTCACCTTGCTAACAGCTCCCTTTCCGGTAATTTGCTGGCCGATTTCGTGCGCGGTAACCCCGCAGAGTCGTATTCCCCTGAGATTGTTGACGGGATCTTTATGCACCGCCGCATTGACGTGTTAACCGATAATCTGCCGGAAGTGACGGAAGCCAAAGCGTGGTTTCGCCCCGAAACGCGCCGCGTAGCACCGATCACGCTCGACGTGATGTGGGATCATTTCCTGTCACGCCACTGGGCGCAGCTTTCGCCGGAAATGCCGCTACCCGAGTTCGTACACTATGCCCACGCGCAGGTGTCGATCATTTTGCCGGACTCGCCACCGCGATTTGTGAATCTGAACAACTATCTGTGGTCAGAGCGCTGGCTGGAACGTTATCGTGAGATGGATTTTATCCAGAACGTGTTGAACGGAATGGCGAGCCGCCGTCCGCGTCTTGATGCGCTACGTGATTCATGGCATGACCTGGATGAACACTACGACGCGCTGGAAACGCGCTTCTGGCAGTTCTACCCGCGCATGATGACGCAGGCGAAAAACAAACAGCTCTGAATACACGTCATCCTTTAAGCCGCCTCTACGTTGGCTACGCCTGCTCACCCCGGGAGCTTACTTAAGTAAGCTCCCGGGAATTCCCGCTTTGATGCAACTTGAATGATTTTGTGTATAGAAAGAGCATTGATAGGCGAAAGCTTGCTGAACGATTGTCAGTGCCTCTTTGTCTTATTGATGGACACTCTCTATACTGGCCGCGTTGCGTTCCAAATAACCTTAGTATCTACAGGAGAATCATATGGTTCTGGTAACTCGTCCGGCTCCGGATTTTACAGCTGCAGCAGTTCTGGGCAACGGTGAAATCGTTGAAAACTTCAACTTCAAACAGCACACCAACGGTAAAGCGACCGTTCTGTTCTTCTGGCCAATGGACTTCACCTTCGTTTGCCCGTCTGAACTGATCGCGTTCGACAAACGTTACGAAGAATTCCAGAAACGTGGCGTAGAAGTGGTTGGCGTCTCCTTTGACTCTGAATTTGTACACAACGCATGGCGTAACACCCCTGTCGACAAAGGCGGCATCGGTGCGGTGAAATACGCAATGGTTGCGGACATCAAACGCGAAATCCAGCAGGCTTACGGTATCGAACATCCGGACGCTGGCGTTGCGCTGCGTGGTTCATTCCTGATCGACGCGAACGGTATCGTTCGTCACCAGGTTGTGAACGATCTGCCGCTGGGTCGTAACATTGACGAAATGCTGCGCATGGTTGACGCGCTGCAGTTCCACGAAGAGCACGGCGAAGTGTGCCCGGCTCAGTGGGAAAAAGGTAAAGAAGGTATGGCTGCATCTCCGGAAGGCGTTGCTAAATACCTGACCGAGAATGTATCCAGCCTGTAATCGGCACGGTGTACGAAGAAGGCCCGCAAATGCGGGCCTTTTTGTTTAGAACGCGAAGCAAGAACAGCCTAACACGCCCCAGAACGCCTGCTCATCCGATACAGGAATATCCGACTGACGGGCAATCCCATGCGCGTGACCGTGCACCCCACAACTGCCAATGCACTGGTGCATCTGTACCACCGCACCCACTTTACTCGCCACTGGCGGTGCAGAGCGGTAATGTCCAGGCACTTTCACCACCGGTGACCACTCCGGTACAACCGGGATTGGCGGCGGTGACAGCGGGCTGAAATGTCCTGCGGCATATACCACTTTACCGTCGACCACCGTCAGCACCGATTCAATGCCCTTAATGTCCTCTTCCGGCACGCTGAAATAGTCTTTCGACAACACCACCAGATCCGCCAGCTGTCCTTCGACCAGACGGCCTTTTTTGCCCTGCTCGCTGGAGAACCAGGCGCTGCCTGCAGTCCACAGCTCCAGCGCAACATCGCGCGGCAGACGGTTATTGTCGTCGTACATCGCCAGCCCGCCCACGGTACGGCCAGACACCAGCCAGTAGAGCGCCGTCCACGGGTTATAGCTCGCCACGCGTGTGGCGTCCGTACCTAACCCTACCGGCACATCCAGCTCCAGCATTTTCGCCACCGGCGGGGTATGCTTCACCGCCTCTTTGCCGTAGCGGTCAACAAAATACTCGCCCTGGAAGGCCATACGGTGCTGCACCGCAATCCCACCGCCAAGGGCTTTAACTCGTTCGATATTGCGCTCGGTAATGGTTTCCGCGTGGTCGAAGAACCAGTGCAGGCCGTTGAACGGAATATCACGGTTCACCTTCTCAAACACATCCAGCATGCGGCTGATCGATTCGTCGTAGGTAGCATGCAGACGGAACGGCCAGCGGTTTTCCACCAGATGGCGTACCACGCGTTCCAGCTCGTCTTCCATACCTTCCGGTAAATCCGGGCGCGGCTGGAGGAAATCTTCAAAATCTGCCGCCGAGAAGACCAGCATCTCACCCGCGCCGTTGGCCCGGTAGAAGTCGGTCCCCTGACCCGGCTTAAGCATATCGGTCCAGCGTTCAAAATCTTCCAGCTCCTGCTTCGGCCGCTGGGTAAAGAGGTTATAGGCGATACGCACCGTCATCTGCTCTTTGGCGTGCAGTTCAGCGATCACTTCATAATCTTCCGGGTAGTTCTGGAAACCACCACCGGCATCAATGGCGCTGGTCAGCCCCAGACGGTTCAGCTCACGCATAAACTGACGCGTCGAGTTTACCTGCTGCTCAATGGGCAGTTTCGGCCCTTTCGCCAGCGTAGCGTAGAGGATCATCGCATTCGGTTTGGCGATCAGCATCCCGGTTGGGTTACCGTTGTTATCGCGTACAATCTCCCCACCCGGCGGGTTGGGCGTCTCTTTGGTGTAGCCGACTGCTTTCAGTGCCGCGCGGTTGAGCAGTGCACGGTCGTAAAGATGGAGTACAAACACCGGCGTGTCAGGTGCGGCCTCGTTGAGTTCTTCGATAGTCGGCATCCGGCGCTCGGCGAACTGGAACTCGCTCCAGCCGCCAACCACCCGTACCCATTGCGGTGACGGTGTACGATCGGCCTGATCTTTCAACATGCGCAGTGCATCCACCAGTGATGGCACACCTTCCCAGCGCAGCTCCAGGTTGTAATTCAACCCACCGCGGATCAAGTGCAGGTGCGAGTCGTTCAGTCCAGGGATCACCGTGCTTCCCTTTAAATCGACGACCTGCGTTCCCTGCGTCGCATAGCTCATGATGCGATCGTGGTTGCCCGTGGCAAGGATCTTGCCGTTGGCGATCGCCACCGCTTCCGTAAGCGGATTTTCGCGATCGAGTGTGTGGATCTTACCTTTGGTTAAGATCAGTGTGGCAGTGTGAGACATAACGTACTCCTTTGAGCCGAATCAGGCTTTTTTTAGCCATCCGGCAAACAGACGGGTCACGATGGGCATCCAGAGCCAGACCACCAGCGCGACCACACAGGCATCGTTAATCAAATGCAGCAGAAGTGAGCCTTTCAGGCCAGGAAGCAGCGCACCGGTCACCAGCGGCACGATGCTGGTACTGGGAAAGATGACCAGCAGCGTGATAAGAAACTGTTTCCACTGCTTTGGCTTACGCACATGCGGCTCAGGCGGTGTAAACCAGAACGCCGCTTCGGTACGTACTTCGGTTTTATCGCCTTCAGCCAGCAGCGGTTCAATCTCTTTAACCAGCGCGTTGCGGGTCTCGGACTGCGTCCACGCGTAGAGATGTTCAATGGTGTCGAAGCGGATAATCACCGTCCACAGGTTTTGCCCTTCAGACGGACGGATTACGTTCGCACCAAGATGGCCGGAAAATTCCGCCGCGACAGGCATAATCTTGCCCAGCCACTGTTCATATCGCTCAGCTTGTCCCGGAAGTAACATATGGGTGATCACCAGCGTCACATGTGATGTTTGCGCCATAAAAGTTCCCTGGTCATTGATGGGCGGGAGAACCCCGCCCTGAAAGGTTTACGCTTTGCGCTCTGGCGCACCGTGAACGAGGGTATAGGCATAATCGACGCCCATGCCGTAAGCGCCGCTGTGCTCACGTACCAGGTCCATTACCGCGTCGTAGGTCCCTTTGCGTGACCAGTCGCGCTGATACTCCAGTAGCACCTGCTGCCAGGTCACTGGCACAGCGCCCGCCTGCACCATACGGTCAATGGCACGCTCGTGGGCATCAACGGAGGTACCGCCAGAGGTATCCGTCACCACATAGACTTCGTAACCTTCATCCAGCGCCATCAGTGCCGGGAAGGTCAGGCACACTTCCGTCCACAGGGCTGAAATGATGAGTTTTTTACGGCCCGTCGCTTTGACTGCCGCAACAAACGCATCATCTTCCCAGGAGTTCATGGAGGTACGTTCAATCGGTTTTACATCCGGGTGAACCGCCAGTAATTCTGGCCAGATATAGCCACTAAAGCTTTTCGTTTCTACCGATGTGTAGATAACCGGAACATCAAAAATTTTGCCTGCTTTTGCCAGCGCAACCGTATTATTCTTCAATAATTGACGGTCAATATTGGCCACACCAAAGGACATTTGCGGTTGGTGATCGATAAAAATCAATGCGGAGTTGGATGGATCAATCAGTTCACGAATAGACATAAAAGTACCTTTTAATCAATTAGTTAAAAGCCAACGGTTTGTGTGCTATATGAGAAAGGGCCCTGACTGATAAAGCAAATTGAGTATAGCGAGATTTGATTGAGAGAATATTAAAGATATTTGTCCCCTCTGTTGAATTTAACCGAACAACTTAGGGGAAATATTCTGCAACCGGCATAAGTACCGGTTGCAGATGAGGATTAATGACCGAACCAGACTGACGCGGAAATAGCAGGCAGAGAGAGTATCCCCTCCTGAATAGCACCTTTGCCCTCTTTCAACTGCCACACCTTCACGTTCAGCAGCGGAGAGCTATCCAGCACCACTTCGCAGGCTTCACCCCGGTTAATGGCTACCAGCACACGCTGCTGGTTATAGACGCGGGCAAACACCACCACGTTATCGTGGGCGTATACCACCTGACAGCCGCCGTAGCGCAGAGCCTGGTTCTGTTTACGCAGTTTCGCCATGCGCTGATACAGACGGAGCAGCGCTTTGTCCTGTTTTGCAGGCTCCCACGGGAAGGTTTTACGGCAGAACGGGTCGTTATTGCCGTCCAGGCCTACTTCATCCCCATAGTAAATGCATGGCACACCTGGCCAGGTAAAGAGCCAGGTGACGGCCAGCGGCAGACGTGCCACATCCTTGCCGAGCAACGATTTAAAGCGTGCAGTATCGTGGCTATCCAGCTGGTTGAACATACGTAGCTGTTGCTGATGTGACAGGCTGGCACGGTAGTTATCCATCCACACCATGCAGGTTTCCGCGTCGATATGCTGCGGATCGTAGGAGATGTCAGTATTCGCAAGGAAGCCCCACAGCGGGAAGGTAAAGCCGCGATAGTTCATCGCCGCATCTTCCGCATCGGCCTGCAGCCACTGACGCGCATCACCAAAATGCTCGCCAAAGACAAACGCCTCCGGCTGTGCAACTTTCGCGGAACGGGTGATCCCGGCGACATGCTGAAGGTTGTTACGCGCCCCACCGCCTTCCCCCAGCATATGCACCACATCCAGCCGCCAGCCGTCCATGTTCCACGGCGCGTTCAGCCAGTGGCGCACGATACTGTGTTCACCGCCGTAGATTTCGTTGACCAGAGAAGGCGACTGGAAATCCAGTTTCGGCAGGCTCGGGTAACCCAACCAGTCGAGCGCACGGCCATCTTCGTTAAAGCTGTACCAGTCGCGCTGAGGTGAATCCGGGTTGTGGCATGCCCCTCCCATCAACGGGTTATGGCGGTCAAACCAGGCATGAGAATCACCGCTGTGGTTGAACACACCGTCCAGAATCAGGCGCATGCCTTCATTTTTTGTGTTCTCTCTCAGGCGCAACAGCGCCTCATCGCCGCCAAACTGCTCGTCGACGTGGCGATAATCTTCGGTATCGTATTTATGCACGCTTGGGGCTTTAAACACCGGGTTCAGGTACAGCGCCGTGATGCCGAGTTTTTTCAGGTACGGGAGTTTTTCGCTGATACCGTCGAGATCGCCGCCGTAAAACGTCGACCCTCCTGCCCGATCGGTCAGCGGTTCATCCCAGTCTTTCAGGACAATGTCGTGGCCTGCCGCGTGGTGGTAATAGATCTTATCCTGCTGTGCAGTACGCGTTGTGCTGCGCGCGAAACGATCCGGGAAGATCTGGTAAAAGACCTGATCGTTGACCCATTGCGGGCCATTATCCGGGCAATCAACGGCAAACTGCTCCAGCCGTGCGGGCGGAAAACGGCTAAACCCCTGCGGGGCAAACCACAGCTGACGGTTGTTCCACAGCAGTTTGAAACTGTAGCGACGGCGCGGCTGTCCGCTACTTAAGTCGATCCTGGCCTGCCACGCCGTCACTCCAGGCTGCGGCTGACTGCGCTGCTTGTGCATCGTCAGCGACGTTTCTTCATTATCCACTTCGGCGCGCAGCGTCACGCGTTCAGGCTGATTTTCTCCCGCCAGCCAGAGCGTAATCACAAGGTTGTCTTTGCTTTGCTTAACAAATGGGGCAACCGGAAGGTGCCAGGCGTTTAACATCACGAATCCCCTTTGATGAAATTGACGTCACCTTGCCACAGGGTGATTAAGGTTAGCTCATCATGATGTGGTTTATTGGGGGAGGAGGACGGGGGAGGAGGTAAAATAACCCTCTCCCACAGGGAGAGGGAAAAGGGAATTACTGTGCTTCAGCCAGCTGACGGTCGCGGCGACATTTAAACATCCAGCCCACCAGCAGCAGGGCAATCCACGCGAAACCGACGTACAGGGAAATACGGGTATCCGGGTGATAGCCAATCAGGGCAATGATAAAGACCAGGAAGATAAGCCCAGCTACCGTCGTTGGCACGCCGCCCGGCACTTTAAACTTCAGCGCTTTCACATCGGACGGCGACAGACGGCGACGGAACGCAATCTGCGACAGCAGGATCATGATCCACACCCACACCGTTGCGAAGGTCGCCAGCGACGCAATCACCAGGAAGACGTTCTCCGGCATGATGTAGTTCAGATACACCGAGAACAGCAGCGCAACGGTCATCACCACCACGGTCACCCACGGCGTACCACGACGTGACGTTTTGGCAAACACCTTCGGTGCACTGCCCTGCTCCGCCATCCCGTGCAGCATACGGCCCACGCCGAAAACATCACTGTTGATCGCCGAAAGCGACGCGGTCAGCACCACAAAGTTCAGAATGCTGGCAGCAAACGCGATCCCCATGTGCTGGAAGGTCAGCACAAACGGGCTGCCGTTGGTGCCCACCTGGTTCCACGGGTAGATAGACATGATGACGAACAGCGTACCCACATAGAACACCAGAATACGCATTGGCACCGAGTTGATGGCACGCGGAATGGATTTCTCCGGATCTTTCGCTTCGCCAGCGGTAATCCCGATAATCTCAATACCACCGTAGGCAAACATCACCATCTGTAGCGACATTACCATTCCGAGCCAGCCGTTACTGAAGAAGCCACCGTTGCTCCAGAGGTTATGGATACCGGTCGGTTGACCACCGTTACCGATCCCCCAGATGATGATACCGAAACCGGCGATAATCATGATGATGATGGTGGCAACCTTGAAGAAGGAGAACCAGAACTCCAGCTCACCAAACACTTTCACGCTCATCAGGTTGACGGCGCAGATGATCAGCACCACGCTCAGCACCCAAATCCAGTGCGGTACCGCCGGGAACCAGACGCCCATGTAAATGCCAAACGCCGTCACGTCGGCAATGGCCACAATCAGGATTTCAAAACAGTATGTCCAGCCGGTGATAAACCCGGCCAGCGGACCTAAGTTTTCCTGCGCATAACGCGAGAACGAGCTGGCGGAAGGGTTGTGAACCGACATCTCCCCCAGCGCGCGCATGATGATATAGGCCGCTACGCCGCCAATGATGTAGGCCAGCAGAACGCTTGGGCCAGCCATTTTAATGGCATCTGCGGAGCCATAAAAAAGGCCGGTACCAATTGCAGAGCCCAGCGCCATAAAGCGAATGTGGCGAGTGCTTAGCCCGCGTTTGAGTTTGTTAGTGCTTTCCATTTAAATCTTGCCATTCAACACGAAAAAAACAAAAAACCACGGGGCCTTAAGCCCCGTGGTTAAACAGTTTGTTGCCGTTGATTAATGAGCGTTCGATGCGACCTGACGCCCTGCAGCACGATCCCAGATAATGGCCAGAACCAGTGCAACAACGGTTGGCATCAGCCAGGCCAGCCCCTGTTCGGACAGCGGCAGACGCTGTGTCCAGGCAGGCAATATTGCACTGAATGCTGATGCTTTAATTCCGTCAAGGATACCAAAAATCAGGCTAATAAACATGGCTGGCGCAATAATTCGCGAAGCATTATTCCACCACGGGCGGGTGAAGCTCAGCACCACCAGCACGATACACGGCGGATAGATAGCCGTCAGAACCGGGATAGAGACCTGAATCAGGTGGCTCAGCCCCAGGTTTGACACCGCCATAGAGAAGATACCCAGGATAAACACCAGCGTACGGTAAGAGAGTGGCAGATACTGCGCGAAGAACTCCGCACACGCACAGGTCAAACCAACCGCCGTCACCAGGCACGCCAGGAAAATCAGTACCGCCAGCAGCAGGCTACCCGCTCCACCGAAGGTGTGCTGTACGTAAGCATGCAGGATTGCCGCACCGTTCGCGTTCTGATCCACCAGCATCGCGCTATCGGAGCCCAGACGGAACAGCGCCAGATACAGCAGCGTCAGGCCAACACCGGCCATCAGGCCCGCCCAGATAGTGTAGCGGGTCAGCAGACGTGCTTCGGTCACACCACGGGAACGCGCGGCGTTAACGATAACGATACCAAACACCATCGCGCCCAGCGTATCCATCGTCAGGTAGCCGTTCACAAAACCGTTAGAGAAGGCTGCGTTTTTGTACGCGTCCATCGCCTCGCTGATAGGGCCAACCGGCCAGATGATGGCGGCAACAGCCAGCACAATCAGCGCCACAATTTTCATTGGTGCAAGAAAGTTACCCACGGTATCCAGCAGTTTGCCCGGATAGAGGGAAACCAGAATCACGATAGCAAAGTAGATCAGGCTATAGATAAACAGCGGCATCGCGCCATCACCGGTCAGCGGGGCAATCCCCACTTCGAAGGAAACGGTCGCGGTACGTGGCGTCGCAAACAGCGGGCCAACAGCCAGGTAGCAGACGGTTGCCAGCAGGACACCCGCCACTTTGCCAATTGGCGTGCTGAGGCTGTCGACACCGCCGCCAACTTTCGCCAGCGCGATAACGGTCAGCACCGGCAGACCCACGGCAGTAATCAGGAAACCAAACGCAGCTGTCCAGACGTGTTCACCAGCCTGTAAGCCAACCATTGGAGGGAAAATGATGTTGCCTGCGCCAACGAACAGCGCAAATGTCATAAAGCCCAGCGCGATGATGTCACGCGATTTTAAGTGATGGGTCATAAAACCTTACTGCCTGTGGATGTGGTGTTGAAAACATTGAGATTTTCGCTCTCCCCTGGCGGGACAATACAGCGGAAAATTTGCTCAATTTCAGCGGGAAATGCTCCCGTCCTGGCGTGGAGAAGAATAGTTTTTCGATTTACCACGCAAATACAGTCGCTATGACAGTATCTGGGGGGCAATTTAAACGCTTATAACGTTTAAAGGCAAGGTGGGATCGCAAAACCAGAACAAAATGCCAGCATGAAAAAACCAACCAGAATAATACGCTAATTATAAGAAAAACCCACGGCTAATCATGCGAACAAAAAAGCATCAGGCGTATAAAATTCATTCGTGTTTCACCTGACTGCAAAGCAAACGGGCCAGCAATAGCTGACCCGTGGAAAGGTAAGATGACACACCTGCTGTCAGGCGATCTTTTTGGCAATTAATCGTTCCGGGATAACGAAACTGAAGCGGGTTCCCTTCCCAATCGTGCTTTGAATATCAAGACGGCTTTCATGATGATTAACCGCATGTTTCACAATCGCCAGCCCCAGACCACTTCCCCCGGTCTGCCGCGAGCGCGCCTTATCCACACGGTAGAAGCGCTCCGTCAGGCGCGGAAGATGTTCAGGTGCGATCCCCGGCCCATTGTCCTCGACGCTAAACTCAGCGCCCGTCGGAAGATGCTGCCAGCGCACCACAATATGTGTCCCCTCCGGGGTATGATTCACTGCGTTATACACCAGGTTAGAAATGGCACTACGCAGTTCATCTTCACTGCCGAGCACTTTCAGGTTGTTATCGACCTCAAACGTCAGCTGATGTTTTTTATGGCTCAGGGTCTGTGCTTCACGCTCCACCACCCGCAGCATCATCGGTACATCAATGGTGTCATTCAGCGCGAGCGTGGGTGCGGCTTCAATTTTCGATAACGTCAGAAGCTGTTTGACCAGCCCTTCCATCCGGTGCGTTTGCTCACGCATCGTGTGCAGCGCTTTCTCGCGCGGTGCGCCTTCGAGAATTTGCTCCTGCATCACTTCCAGGTAACCCTGCAGCACCGTCAGCGGCGTGCGTAACTCGTGGCTCACGTTGGCAAAAAAGTTGCGCCGAGCTCCTTCCAGCTGGTGCATCTGGGTAACGTCACGCGCCACCATCAGCCACTGTCGTTCGCTGTACGGCATCACGCGGATCTCCAGATGGCGACCGCTGTTGAGCCTCAGGTTATGCGGACGCGTAAAATCACGCTTTTTCAGATACAGCGTGAACTCCGGGTAGCGCAAAAGGTTGAGGATGTTCTGACCGTTATCATCCGGCCAGCGCAGGCCTAGCAGCTGTTGCGCCAGGCCATTACACCAGAAGATCGTCCCCTCTTCGGTGGTCAGAATGACCGCATCCGGCAGTGACTCCGCGCCACTGCGAAAACGTTTGATCAGGCTGCCCAGCTCACGGCGGCGCTTTTTATTACGCATCTGCATCTGGTGCAGACCGTAAAGCAGCGGTTCCCAGCTTCCGTGCCCCGGCGGAGGTGTCATACTTCTGTCCACCCACAGCCACCAGGAGAGGCGCAGTAAGTTCCAGAAATGCCAGACAAGCAACCCGGTGACAGATACCAGCAGAAACCACGGTAAATATCCAACGAAGGCCCCCAGAATGAAGGCCGGTATACAACATAAGATCAGTTCAAAGACGAGCCTTTTCCATGACAGACGTTCCAGCACGCGTCACACTCCTGTCATTGTTCAGAAACGGGTAGAAAAACGATAACCCGTACCACGGACCGTCTGTACCATGCGATCGTGGCCGCTCAGTTCCAGCGCTTTACGCAGGCGGCGGATATGTACGTCAACCGTCCGGTCTTCGACATACACGTTAGTTCCCCAGACGTTATTCAGCAACTGCTCGCGGCTGTAAACGCGTTCAGGGTGAGTCATAAAGAAGTGCAGGAGTTTAAATTCGGTAGGCCCCATATCGAGGGGATTTTCGCCGGTCATGACGCGGTGTGAGGTTGGGTCAAGGCTCAGGCCCTGCATCTCAATCACCTCTTCCACCGCCATCGGTGAAATTCGGCGCATCACGGCCTTGATGCGGGCGACCAGCTCTTTCGGCGAAAATGGTTTGGTAATGTAATCGTCCGCGCCGGTTTCCAGACCGCGCACGCGATCTTCTTCTTCACCGCGCGCCGTCAGCATGACCACCGGAATGTCACGGGTCATCGCTTCACGTTTAATGTGCTTGATAAACTGCAACCCGGACCCACCGGGCAACATCCAGTCAAGCAGAATCAAGTCGGGCCAGGGCTCATTCAGCTGGTTCACCGCGCTGTCATAATCTTCCGCTTCAACCGGCTGAAAGCCATTTTGTTCGAGCACGAAGCACACCATTTCACGGATCGGAGCTTCATCTTCTACGACCAGAATACGTCTCGCCATACTTTGCCCTGTCTTATCTTATTTAAGTTACAAGTTTGTAATGCGGCGTCATTATGCGTCAGATTTATGACAGATTTATGAAAAACATTACCACCAGAAATGGCAAACTGTTGTTTTATTACAGCGGTTATTTTCCGTTCCCTGAAAGTTTATAATCCTGCTTTCCATTTTTTGCCACGGATCTCTTATGCGCATACTTCACACCTCGGACTGGCATCTGGGTCAAAATTTTTACAGTAAAAGCCGCGCCGCTGAACATGAAGCATTCCTGAACTGGTTGCTGGACACAGCCCGGTCGCACGAGGTGGATGCGATTATTGTGGCAGGCGATATCTTTGATACCGGATCACCACCCAGCTATGCGCGAGAACTGTATAACCGTTTCGTGGTTAACCTGCAGCAGACGGGCTGCCATCTGGTGATTGTCGCCGGTAACCACGACTCCGTCGCGACACTGAATGAATCTCGTGACATTCTGGCCTTCCTCAATACTACCGTGGTCGCCAGCGCCGGACACGCCCCGCATATCCTGAAAAAACGCGACGGTACACCGGGGGCAGTGCTGTGCCCGGTTCCCTTCCTGCGCCCGCGCGATATCGTGCAAAGCCAGGCGGGGCTTTCCGGTGGTGAAAAACAGCAGCACCTGTTGCAGAGCATCACCGACTATTACCACCAGCAATATGCCGATGCCTGCACCCTGCGCGGTGAGCAACCGATCCCGGTGATTGTCACCGGGCATCTGACGACCGTCGGAGCCAGCAAAAGTGACGCGGTTCGTGACATTTATATTGGCACGCTGGATGCCTTCCCGGCGCAAAACTTTCCACCGGCCGATTACATTGCGCTCGGACATATTCACCGCGCGCAGGTCATCGGCGGTTGCGAGCACATTCGCTACTGCGGCTCGCCCATTTCGCTCAGCTTTGATGAAACAGGTAAAGCGAAATCTGTGCATCTGGTGAGCTTTACCGACGGCAAACTCAGCGCCGTTGAGGCGCTTGAGGTGCCCGTCACCCAGCCGCTGGCCGTGCTAAAAGGCGATCTGGCCGCCATCACCGCCCAGCTTGAACAGTGGCGCGGCATCGAACAGAATCCCCCTGTCTGGCTGGATATCGAAATCACCACTGACGACTATCTGCATGATATGCAGCGTAAAATTCAGGCGCTGACGGAAGATCTCCCCGTCGAGGTTTTACTGGTGCGCCGCAGCCGCGAACAGCGCGAGAAAATTCTGCTCGGAGCTCAGCGTGAAACACTCAGCGAACTCAGGGCTGAAGAGGTGTTTGCACGTCGGTTGTCCCAGGAAGAGATGGACGACGCAAAGCGTGCCCGACTCAACGAGTTGTTTACCCATACGCTGCATGCCCTTAATGATGAGGAAGAAAACGCATGAAAATTCTGAGCCTGCGTCTGAAGAACCTCAACTCCCTCAAGGGTGAGTGGAAAATCGACTTTACCGCTGAACCGTTTGCCAGCAACGGGTTGTTTGCCATTACGGGTGCCACGGGTGCCGGGAAAACCACGCTGCTCGACGCCATTTGCCTGGCGCTCTACCACGAGACGCCGCGCCTGCAAAAAGTGTCTCAGGCTCAGAACGACCTGATGACGCGTGATACTGCCGAGTGTCTGGCAGAGGTTGAGTTTGAAGTGAAAGGTATTGCCTACCGCGCGTTCTGGAGCCAGAACCGCGCCCGCAATCAGCCGGAGGGGAACTTACAGGCTCCGCGCGTGGAACTGGCGCGCTGCGAGGACGGCAAAATTCTGGCCGATAAAGTCACCGATAAACTGGAGCAAACCGCAGCACTCACCGGGCTGGATTACGGACGCTTTACCCGCTCGATGCTGCTTTCACAGGGGCAGTTTGCGGCATTCCTCAACGCCAAACCGAGCGATCGCGCTGAGCTGCTGGAAGAGCTGACCGGGACGGAGATCTATGGCCAGATTTCAGCGAGAGTGTTTGAGGAACACAAAGCCGCCCGCAACGCGCTTGAGATGTGTGAAGCCCAGGCGGCAGGCGTCGTGCTGTTGAGCGAAGAGCAGCAACATCAGTTGCAGCAAAGTTTGCAGGCACTTACTGACGAAGAGAAAACCCTGCTGGTGCAACAGCAAAGCCAACAGAGTGATTTTCAGTGGCTTACGCGTAATGATGAACTCATGCGTGAACAGCAGCGCTCATCAGCCGCACAGCAGCAGGCGCAACAGGCACTTACAGATGCGGCACCGGAACTGGCCAAACTCCAGCTGGCCCAGCCCGCCGCCCAGTTGCGACCGCTGTGGGAACGTCAACAGGAGCAGACCACGCGTCTTACCCAGACCAAACAGCGGATGAGTGAAGTAAATACTCGCTTACTTACAAAAACCTCGCTGCGTTCGCGTATCCGCAACAGCGCTCTGCGCACCCATGAGCAGCTTCAGACCGAACAGACAGCCCTGGCACAGTGGCTGGCTGAGCACGAGCGACTCCGTCAGTGGGGTCAGGAGATTGCTGGCTGGCGCGCGCACTTTTCCCAGCTGGATCGCGACAGAAATCAACTGGCTACACAGTCAGCACGTATTATTGAATTGCGCAAGAAGCTGGAGGCTATGCCAGAAAATGGCCTGACGCTCACGGCGGATGACGTCGCGATAGCAATAGAGCAGCAGACACAGGCGCGGACTTTCCGCCAGCGCCTGACCGCACTTCATGCCCGCTATCAGCCACTGCAAAAGCGGCTGCACCAGAACGCTGAATGCGTGCAAAAAGCCCAGGCGGAGCAGGCAAAACTTAACGAAACGCTAACGCTGCGTCGACAGCAGTATAAAGAGAAAAACCAGCATTATTCAGACCTGAAGGCGCTGTGTGAGCGTGAAGCAACGATTAAGGATCTGGAAAACTATCGTTCACAGCTTGAAGCAGGTAAACCCTGCCCATTGTGTGGTTCCAGCGAACACCCCGCCATCGAGAAATATCAATCCATTGAGCTAACGGACAATCAGCGCCGCCGGGATGCTCTGGAAAAAGAGGTCGCCTCGCTGAAAGATGAAGGTCTGTTGGTTCTGGGGCAGGTCAATGCCCTGACTCAACAGATCCAGCGTGAAACAGACGAAACACAGACGCTTTCTCAGGAAGAGCAAACACTCACTAAAGAGTGGCTGGATGTTTGCACATCCTTGAACATTTCTCTGAATATTCAGGAAGATATTGCCACCTGGATGAACGCACAGGAACACTATGAACGCCAGCTTTATCAACTCAGTCAGCGTCTGACACTGCAAAACCAATTGCGCGAACAGGAAGAGCAGGAGCATCAGTATCAACAACAGCTGACGTCTACGCGTCAGACACTGGAAAACACCCTTCTCACTCTGTCGCTTAGCGTACCCGACGAAGGTACAGAAGCAACCTGGCTGAATATCCGTGAAACGGAGTTCGCACAGTGGCAGGAGAAACAGACTCAGCATGGCATTATTCAGGAACGCATTAACGCCCTGATCCCACTACTCGACACGCTTCCGGTAGCGGATGCCACAGAGGCCGAACCGGTTATTCCTGAAAACTGGCGTGAGATCCACGACGAATGTGTATCGTTGCAAAGCCAGCTTGCCACGCTGCAGCAGCAGGAAAATCTGGAAAGTGAGCGTTTGCAGCACTCCACAACACAATTTTCCACGGCGCTGGCGGAAAGCTGCTTCGCCGATCGGGAGGCATTTCTGGCCGCTCTGCTTGATGAGGAGACGATCCACCGTCTTGAGCAACAAAAGCAGACGCTGGAAAACCTGCTCCAGCAGGCGACGGCACTGTCCGGACAAGCACACCAGCAGCTGCAGGCACATCATGCGCTGCGCCCGGAAGGACTGGACACCGATGCACAAACCCTGCAGACGCAATTACAACAGCTGGCACAACGGCTTCGCGAGAACACCACTCATCAGGGGGAGATCCGCCAGCAGCTCAAACAGGATAGCGATAACCGCCTTCACCAGCAGGTGCTCATGCAGCAAATTGAAGAGGCGGCTCGTCTGGCAGATGACTGGGGCTATCTGAATTCACTGATTGGCTCCAGTACCGGTGACCGGTTCCGTAAGTTTGCGCAGGGGCTGACGCTGGATAATCTGGTCTGGCTCGCGAACCAGCAGCTCAACCGTCTGCACGGTCGCTATCTGTTGCAACGTAAAGTCAGCGACGCGCTGGAGCTGGAAGTGGTCGATACCTGGCAGGCTGATGCGGTACGCGATACCCGCACCCTGTCCGGCGGCGAAAGTTTCCTGGTCAGCCTGGCGCTGGCGCTAGCGCTTTCCGACCTGGTGAGCCACAAAACGCGGATTGATTCGCTGTTCCTGGATGAAGGTTTTGGCACGCTCGATAGTGAAACGCTGGATACTGCACTGGATGCACTCGACGCACTGAATGCCACCGGGAAAACCATTGGCGTGATCAGTCACGTCGAGGCGATGAAAGAACGTATTCCGGTGCAGATCAAAGTGAAGAAGATCAACGGGCTGGGGTATAGCAAGCTGGATAAGGTGTTTGCGGTGGAGTGAGTGTTGGATCTGTGCGGTCTGATGCCCTCACCCTGGCCCTCTCCCACAGGGAGAGGGAACAAACACTAAAAACAGTTTTGCTTTTACCTTGCCTTACCCTGGCCCTCTCCCACAAGGAGAGGGAACAAACACTAAAAACAGTTTTGCTTTTATTCCGGCCACAGCCACGCTGCGCCGCGCACACCGCTGGAATCCCCGTGTACCGCTTTGCGGATCGGGGTTTCGCACTCGCCGCCGAATACCCACTGCTTCACCAGGTTCGGCACCGTGGTGTACAGCCGGTCAATGTTGCTCATCCCGCCTCCCAGTACAATCACGTCGGGATCGAGAATATTCACCACATGTGCCAGTGATTTCGCCAGGCGCATTTCGTAGCGGCTGAGCGCCAGCTCCGCAACCGGATCCTGCTCTTCAACCAGACGCATAATCTCATTGCCCCTGAGGGGCTGACCACTCAGACGGTGGTAATCGGTGGCAAAACCGGTGCCGGAAATAAACGTCTCAATACACCCCTGTTTACCGCAATAACACGGCACTTCGGCACGGTATTTGAGTTCATCTTCATCCATCCACGGCAGTGGATTGTGCCCCCACTCGCCCGCCGTACCGTTACCGCCGATATGGGCGCGCCCGCCGAAGGCCACACCGGCACCACACCCGGTGCCGATGATGACCGCAAAGACGGTCTGTGCGCCTGCGGCTGCACCGTCAATGGCTTCTGATACCGCCAGACAGTTAGCATCATTCGCCAGGCGCACCTCACGATTCAGGCGCGCGCTCAAATCTTTATCAAAAGGCTGACCATTGAGCCAGGTGGAGTTGGCGTTTTTAACTACGCCGGTATAAGGCGAAATCGACCCCGGAATGCCCATCCCAACGGTGCCCACCTGCCCAGTAGCCTGCTCTGCCATGTCGACAAGCCGGGCAATCGTCTCGATAGTCTGGTGATAATCATCACGCGGCGTGGGCAGGCGGTGGCGAAACAGTTGTTCCCCCTGCTCGCTCAGTGCAATGACTTCTGTTTTGGTGCCGCCCAAATCAATCCCAATACGCACAAGACTCTCCTCATTATTCTGATTATCAACAGAGTAGAAGCACGCTTCCCGATTAGCAATGCAAGCGATGCGACAATTCGTTATCATGCCCGCTGATTTAACGACAAGGCCGTGGAAATTATCATGCTGTGGTTCAAAAATTTGATGGTTTACCGTCTCAGCCGCGACGTTTCGCTGCGTGCAGAAGAGATGGAAAAACAGTTAGCCGCTTATACCTTTTCCCCTTGCGGTAGCCAGGATATGGCAAAAACCGGTTGGGTTCCTCCAATGGGTTCACAAAGCGATGCACTGACCCATGCCAGCAGCACCGGTCAAATCATCGTTTGTGCCCGTAAGGAAGAGAAAATCCTGCCGACACCGGTGGTGAAGCAAGCTCTCGAAGCGAAAATTTTCAAGCTGGAAGCCGAACAGGGCCGCAAGCTGAAAAAGACCGAAAAAGATTCACTGAAAGATGAAGTGCTGCACTCTCTGCTGCCACGCGCATTTAGCCGCTTTAGCCAGACCATGATGTGGATCGATACCGTCAACGGGCTGATCATGGTGGACTGCGCCAGCGCTAAGAAAGCGGAAGATACGCTGGCCCTGCTGCGTAAGAGCCTCGGCTCTTTACCGGTGGTTCCACTGGCAATGGAAACGCCTATCGAGCTGACGCTGACCGAGTGGGTGCGCAGCGGTACTGCCGCACAGGGCTTCCAGTTGCTGGATGAAGCCGAGCTAAAAGCCCTGCTGGAAGATGGCGGTGTGATCCGCGCGAAGAAACAGGAGCTGGTGAGCGACGAAATCGCCGTGCACATTGAAGCGGGCAAAGTGGTAACCAAACTGGCTCTCGACTGGCAGCAACGTATTCAGTTTGTGATGTGCGACGACGGCTCCGTGAAGCGCCTGAAGTTCTGCGATGAACTGCGCGATCAGAACGAAGATATCGACAGGGAAGATTACGCCCAGCGCTTTGACGCCGATTTTATCCTGATGACCGGGGAACTGGCGGCGTTGATTCAGAGTCTGGTGGAAGGCCTCGGCGGAGAAGCGCAGAGGTAATCCCCTCACTCTGACCCTCTCCCCAAAAGGGAGAGGGTATTAAACCGTTTATTTCAGGTAACGGCACAGATAAGAGGTAGGTTCAGCAACCTGCAGATGGAACTCGCTGTGGCCAGGGACGTTGAAAACGTCTCCGGCAGCGTAAACTTTCCATTCAGTTTCGCCTGGCAGTAAAACGTTCAGCGCACCGCTGACAATCGTCATTTCTTCAGCTTCGGCTGTACCAAAGGTGTATTCCCCTTCAGCCATCACACCAACGCTGGCGCGGCCAGTGCTGCTGCTGGTAAAACCAATGGATTTCACTTTGCCGGAAAAGTATTCGTTACTTTGAAGCATGAACTGGCCCTTATATTCTTAGATAAAAATCCACTATAGGGGCCATGCTCATGACCTGTCACGTAAAATCATTATGCCAGTAATTCTGACGCCAGCCGGGCCATCAGAACATTGGATAACAACACCGGTACATCAAGCGCCTTTTGCAGTAAATCACGATGATGTTGATGGAACCCGAGGCAGTCCAGGATAAGCACATCAGCCCCTCTTTCCAGCAACGTCTCCCCTGCCGCAATGAGCACGGCCTCACTATCCCAGACGGGATTCGCCAGCGCATACAGCGGCGTTTTTTCCAGCACTTGCCATTTTGCCGCCTGGTTATCCAGAAGCGCCTCAAGAGGGACAATTACCCCCACCTGATGCCCGTCAACAATGGAGGCCACCAGCGGAGGAATAATCCGTAGCGGCTCCAGTAAAATGGCATTACGCGCAATGAATCCCTTAATCGGCGCGGTACTCATCAGTAAAATGACGTCATAACCTTGGTTATCAAGCACTTCAATTACCCCCTGAAGAGAGCGCTCGATTTTCGGACGTGACACATTCGCCAGTTTACCGTCACTTAATAACGTCGGCAGGGGATCCTCCCCCTCTTCTACAGCATAGTCTTCCATGACCTCTTCCCGACTCATCTTACCCAACAGGCTAAGATGCGTGATCTGTTGTTCAGAGACATGCTCTGTTAAGAGCGGTAACACTTCGCTTACAGGGACCACACCAATGGTGAGGATCGCCAACGTCGCCTTCATTTTGATCGCCTTCCATTACCACCACAGCCATCACACAGGTACAGGCTCACCACGCTGCACAGTTCGTTTTTTCACCAAAACAGCCCCAAGCGTAGCAGCTGATCCCTACCGCGAAATGTAAAGATCAGCTGGCCTTTCCGAATCCACCTGTAATAACTAAATATTAACTCTTGCTTAACATTTCCAGTGAATGAAAAGTGTGACTCATGCACGGTAATGTGCACATTGAGATTGTGTTCAGGACTTTTCGGGATCTTCATAACGCTGTTTGGCATCCAGCGCTTCCTGTTCCGTCTCGTGTTCGCTAATTAACGAGTCCGGATGGGGATAATCGGCACGCAGCTGATACCAGGTCAAAGTATGCCCGGGATGGCCTTTTTCGACGGTAACAACGCGTGCACTGCGAGGGTAAGGAGGTCTGTTTGGCATAGTTCATCCAGCGAGTCGGGGGGTGAACTATAAGTATAGATGCCCGTTAACTGGCCCGGGCTAAACGTAGCGCGGTGACAACAGAATCAACAACCTGCTCCGGGGAGACAGAGGCATCCACAACATGATGTGCTGCCTCACGGTATAACGCATCGCGTTCAGCCAACACGTCGCTGACCTCTTCGCTTATCGGTTTTCCGGTCAACGTCGGGCGCTGCCCCTCTTCCGGAAACGCTTCCAGCCTTCCCACCAGGGTAGACACCGGCGCACAGAGGTAAATCACAATCCCTTTTTCGCGCAGAAACTGGCGATTGTACTCCGCCAGAATAATACCGCCCCCCGTTGCAATCACGGTTGCCGGTGCCGTTACTGCTTCCAGCGCAGCGGTTTCACGTGCGCGAAAGCTTTCCCAGCCCTCTTTTTCGACAATCTCTGCGATGGTTTGACCAGCATGCTCCTGCAGCCAGTGGTCGGTATCAATAAACTGGCTTTGACACGCGCGTGCCAGTGCAAGACCAACGGTGGTTTTCCCACAGCCGCGGGGGCCAACTAAAAAGATGGGTTGGTTCATAACCAGGTGTTCCCCTTGATGCCGGAAGGCTGAAGACTGTAAAGAAATGATTGCAGAAGATGTTGCGTTAACTTTACTGCAAAGCGGTACGGGATGACAACCCTGTGGAGGCCACACTGTACCACAATTTGACAATGGTTATCATTACGCGGTGCGGCGCTTCACTTCCAGTAGCCATTTATCCAGCTCAGCGGCAAACTGCTGACGGTCACGCTGGGATAAGCTGTCCGGTCCACCGGTCTGCACGCCGCTGGCACGCAGCGTATCCATAAAATCTCGCATAGTGAGTTTTTCCCGGATGGTCGCGGGTGAATAACGCTCACCACGAGGGTTTAGCGCCGCCGCGCCTTTCTCCAGCACTTCCGCTGCCAGCGGGATATCCGCGGTGATCACCAGATCTTCAGCGCTGCACAGACGCACAATTTCATTATCTGCCACATCAAACCCGGCGGGCACCCGCAGCGAGCGAATAAATTTCGACGGCGGCACGCGGATATTCTGGTTCGCCACCAGCGTAAGCGGCATCTGCACGCGCTCGGCAGCGCGGAACAAAATCTCTTTAATCACATTCGGACAGGCGTCCGCATCAACCCAAATCGCCATGTTGTCTCCCCGGTATCACAATGATGGCTATTGTCGCCTGCTTTTCATTGTTAAGCTATAAAGCTATCAATCAGAGACAACAACGCATAATAACGGAGAGACGTGATGGAGAAAAAAATCGGGTTTATCGGCTGCGGTAATATGGGTAAAGCCATCCTGGGTGGCCTGATTGCCAGCGGCCAGGTGCTGCCGGGGCAGATTTGGGTCTATACCCCATCACCGGATAAAGTCGCCGCACTGCACGATGAATACGGAATTAACGCTGCCGAAAGCGCGCAGGAAGTGGCTCAGGTGGCGGATATCGTCTTTGGAGCCGTTAAACCCAACATCATGATCAAAGTGCTGAGCGAAATCACCTCCAGCCTGAACAAAGAGACGCTGGTCGTTTCAATTGCGGCGGGCGTTACCCTCGATCAACTGGCGCGTGCGCTGGGCCATGACCGTAAAATCGTCCGTGCGATGCCCAATACCCCATCACTGGTCAACGCCGGTATGACGTCCATCACGCCGAACGCGCTGGTCACCACGGAAGATGTGGCAGATGTCCTGAACATTTTCCGCTGCTTCGGTGAAGCGGAAGTGATTGCCGAGTCAATGATCCACCCGGTTGTGGGCGTAAGCGGCTCGGCTCCCGCGTATGTCTTTATGTTTATTGAAGCCATGGCTGACGCGGCTGTGCTGGGCGGTATGCCGCGCGCGCAGGCTTATAAATTTGCCGCGCAGGCCGTCATGGGCTCGGCAAAAATGGTACTGGAAACCGGCAAACACCCGGGTGAACTGAAAGATATGGTCTGCTCCCCGGGAGGAACCACCATTGAAGCAGTGCGTGTGCTGGAAGAACGCGGGTTCCGCGCGGCCGTCATTGAGGCAATGGTCAAATGCATGGAAAAATCAGAAAAGCTGAGTAAATCCTGATCCCCCTGCCGGGCGTCAGGCGGCCACCTCGGTACGACCCCGTCCGGCGTTTTTGGCTTTATACAGCGCAATGTCTGCCGCTTTTAACCACTCGCGGTAGTGACCAAACTGTGTACTCCAGGGAGCCACACCTACGCTAATGCGCAGCCGCTCTGAGGGTGCGCCGGGTAACGACAGTTTTTTCAGCCGCTCGTGAACACGTGACATTGCGGCGATCGCATTTTCGGCAGGCGTTCCGGACATAATTATCGCGAACTCATCCCCACCGAAACGGCCAATAAAATCCCCTGAACGTAGCGTCATCTGTAGCTGGCGAGTGATGGCGATAATCGCTTCGTCACCCACATCGTGCCCCCAGGTGTCGTTAATCCCCTTAAAGTGATCGATATCGATGAGCAAAATTGTCGTCTGCCGGTGGTTGTGACGGCACTGTTCATATTCGTTACGCAGGAGCGTCTCCCAGTGGCGGCGGTTGAAGACACCTGTCATGCCATCGTGGGTGCTCATCAGTTCCAGTCGGTGTCTATTTTCTGCCAGCCGGACCGCGGTCTGGTGGCTCACCCAGGCAAAGAGCATGGGATACAGCATAAAAACGGGCAGAGTCAGCCACCACTCCAGCGGCTCGGGAGAGAACGTCACGATTCTGCCGGTCAATGATAACGTCACCACGGCCGACAGCAGGGTCATAGTCACGCCAGCAAGGAATAAGCGACAGCCACCCGATCCCATCATATTCATACCTATCATCATGACCAGTGCGGTCGTGGGCAGGGCATTTCCTCCCATCAGGCCAATCCATACCCCGGCGATGACGGCATCGACCTTCAGGTTTACGATTTCGCGGCGAAAAGGATCGGGAGCACGACAGGTAATCTGCCAGGCAAGATGAGGCCAGACAAACGCCCAGCCAACCAGCAACAACCACCAGCCGCCAGCCAGAAACTGGGTTACCAGTACTCCGGCAATGGGGAAGAACATCGCTGCCAGCCCGACCATTCGTGCCAGCCGAACCCGCCGGGCAAAGCGAATGCCCGTACGATGCGAGTCATCCTGAGAAAGGTTTTGATGCCACTCTTCCCGAATACTCTCTTTATTGTAAAAATTTTCATCATTCATCATTTTTTGGGAATATTCTGAAATATTTCCCAAATTATAGAGAGGGGGTTTTCGGGGAAAGTATGAAATTTTGGGTGAGCCAGGACAACGACTCACCCGTTAGAACTATGATTTTTTCTTCAGGCAACCGCTCATAAACTTCTTACGATCGTCACCTTTCAGTGATTGTTCAGTGGCCTGAGCGTTACATTCCCGCATTTTTTGTTGCTGTGGCGTCAGGCTTTTCTCATCCGGTTTGGATGCACCATTTTTGAGACAATCGCTCATATAGGTCTTGCGGGCATCGCCTTTCAGAGTCTTCGCTGTTGCCTGTTGGTTACAGGTAGTCATGCGCTGTTGTTGAGGGGTTAATGTTTTTTCTTCCGCGTTCGCCGAAGCCATCAGGAACATACCTGAGAGCAAGGTAACCAGTATTGTTGCTTTCATTACACCATCCTTTTGTGAACATACACGCTAAGTCTGGCTCTGTGACAGGAAAAAAACCACCCGGCAGCCATAATTTCTACCGGGTGTCTCTCTTATTTCAGCCCAAGAGCGGATTTCATGGTGTAGAACAGATCGGTCTGATCGGTCAGCCCTACCACGTTGGCCGCATGCGGGCCGTACGCCGCAATACGCAGCTGCGTGCCGGTATGTTCCATAGACTCTTCCTCAGAGTTGCCATAGCTCAACACCATTACCGCACCATCTTTGGTGTTCAGCGCCTGAGTCAGGCCTGGTGCTTTGGTATCTGACGGAATGATCTGACTGGCGTGCGCATGGTCAGCGGTGACCACCACCAGGGTGTTACCGTCTTTCTTCGCGAATTCCAGCGCCTTCTGCACCGCTTCGTCCAGGTCTACCGTTTCGCCAATCTGACCACATGGATTAGCCGCATGGTCTTGTTTATCAATTGACGCGCCTTCTACCTGCAGGAAGAAGCCTTTTTCGTTCTTGCTCAGCAGAGAGATGGCTTTATCCGTCATCGCGGCCAGCGTCGGTACGCTAGCATCGCGTTTCGGGTTTGGTGTACAGGTCACTGCAGGTTTATCAATGTTGCCGTGGTAAGAAGCTTTTGGCCCTTCCCAACGCACGGGCATATTGCCGTCAGAGAAAAGCCCCAGCAGAGGTTTGTTCTGGTTAGCTTCGGTAACTGCGGCCAGAGACGCGGCATCGTTCACCATCTGATAACCCCGCACCTGAGCCTGCTCACGCAGCGTTTTGCCCTGCCATTCACCCGCAGTGGCGGTTTCTGCAAAGGTTTTCGCCCCACCGCCCAGCGTCACGTCAGCACGCGCATTCAGCAGTTGCTCGGCAATAGAACCTTTACCGCCCTTTTCCAGCGCATTCGTTGGGCATTTTTCGCTGGTGACCGACGGGCCATAGCACTTACGCGATGTCACATGTGACACCTGGGCCGCCGGGGTAGCATCCTGAATTTCAGCGGTAGAGACGTTGCCGGTTGCCAGCCCCGCCGCCTTTGCTATCTCAAGGAGGGTTTGATGATCTTTTTCGTGGATGTCCACACCCAGCGCGCCGTTATAGGTTTTCACGCCGGTGGACCAGGCCGTTGCAGATGCAGCGGAATCCGTTACGTAATCCGGTTTGCCGGTTTTTTTATCCAGCGAGTAATGGGTATATTGTCCGGTAAGGGGTAATGCATCAATGCCTTTAAAAAAGCCACCGGCACCTTCGGCATAATTTCGCGCTGCGGTAATTTCGGAATCACCCATACCATCGCCAATCAGCAGAATGATGTTTTTCGCCGGTTTGTCATCCAGCGAAGCGCGAATAGCTGCGGTCTGATCTTCTGACAGTCGACGTGCGCCGCCAGGTTGGGTGATATCACCTTTTGCCGCACGATTATCCAGCACGTGGTTTTTCGTCGTGTCCGCATGAATAGCAGGGGTAATTAACAGGGGAAGTAATGCGATGAAAAGTGCGCTCTGTTTCAATTTATTTTCTCCATGTACAAATACATAAAAATAAAAACAGAGCGACTATAGGCATCCTGCATGACAATTCTATGACACGTCGTCATGTTCTGTGACGGTTTAGCGACGAGGGTACTTTAATAGCTTTTTCACGTACTGATGGCGCATTTGCGCCCCCTCAAGCGGCACCTGCGAATCGGGTATCAGTGCGCCTTCGATGCTATCAATCAACGCCTGTTGGTCGTTTTTAGCCATTTGCCGTAACAATGCAGTGACGACAATTTCCAGCGCGTCGACCTGGGCGGCCAGTTCTTTTGCCTCTTCTTCCTTTTGTGCAAGCCTGACCAGCAACATAGCCGTGAGATTTTTCACCGTGCTATTTCCTTATGCAATTTGTTCTGAACTTAGCACTCCAAATCAATAATGCAAAGAGGTGAAAAGTATTATCTTATGAAAAAATCGCTTTACCGCGTAAATATATCTTTTCATTTATCAGCGAAACGTTTTTCTATTATATAACCTCATCACCCGGCACGTTAGCGCTCCGTTTTGCCTCTTCTGCTTGTCTGCGACGACGCAAGGCAATAGCCAGTTGAATAATATTAAGCAAGACCACAACCGCCGTGGCAGCAAATACCCAGCGGAAACCTGCCATTGCTGAAACAGAAGCACCAATAAGCGGGCCCGCAACATTGCCCAAATACATAAATGACTGGTTATAACCAAAAATACGTCCGGTCACCTGGTCACGGGAATATTTCACCAGTAAGGTTTGCACCGCTGGCAACATTGCGCCATCGGCAAAGCCGAGCAGGAAACGTAGCACGCCAAGCTGAAGCGGAGAGGTAACAAACGACATCGCGAAAAAGAGCACCACTGCAAAAATCAGCGTGGCCATCAGGATGCGCGCCGTGCCAATCCTGTCACCCAGTTTTCCCAGACGTGGTGCAGAGATGAGTGCCGATACGCCAGGTATGGCTGCAATCATCCCACTGAGAAAGGCAATATTATGGCTTTCCGGCTCCATCGACTTAATAAACAGCGCCAGGATCGGGCCAACTGAGCCGTTACAGAGCTGGATCACCATCGTGGTGACAAAGAGGCTGATCATCAGGCCGGGATAAGGCAGCGAGGCGAAAACCTCTTTGCCGCTCAGGCGTTCAGATTTGCTGACAACAGGACGTCCCCCCTCTTTAATCAGAAAGAACGTGACCAGAAAACTGACCACGAGCAGTATGGCGGTAATGAAAAACACCGCACGCAAGCCCACATGGTCAGCCAGAAAGCCTCCCATTAACGGGCCGCCAATGACCCCGCTTATCTGCGCCGTGGACAGCGTGCTCAATGCCCAGCCACTGCGTTCACGCGGAACCTGAGAAGCGACCAGCGCCATTGCATTGGGAATATACCCGGAGGTCAGCCCCATTATCGCCCGCAGGAAAAAGAGCTGCCAGACGTTGGAGGCATAGGCCTGCAGCAGAATAGCAATCGCCATCCCCAGCGACGCACGCAACAGCATCAGCTTACGTCCTTTACGATCCGCCAGGCTGCCCCACATCGGCGATACAATGGCGGAGACCAGGAACGTGACGCTGAACGTCAGCCCTGACCACATGGAGAGTGCTTCATGCGACGAAACGCCCAGCTGCGCAACGTACAACGGCAGGAAGGGTAAAATCTGGCTGATGGCGAGTCCGGTAAAAAAGCAGCCAAACCAGACCGATATAAGGTTAACTTTCCAGGATTCCATAAACGACGCAATCTTCATTTTTAGGCGAATTCGCCTACAGATTAGCAAGTTACGTGCATTCACGTAGCACCAGAGATGCGACAGGGAAGACTTTGGTGTTTTATCTTCCCTGTCATCATATTTGTGAAACATGTCACAAAATATCCTCTGAGAGTCGGTGATTTATGCTTTAAAAACCGCGCAAAAACATTATGGCAGAAGGCCGCGAAACCCGCAGGCCATCGTGGTATGTTATAGGCTTTTCGTCATACTGGAAGAGAGTGAGATGGCAAAGCAGCGCGTAGGTATTGTCTTTGGGGGAAAATCAGCGGAGCACGAGGTTTCATTGCAATCGGCTAAAAATATTGTCGATGCCATTGATAAAAGCCGCTTCGAGGTTGTACTGCTGGGCATTGATAAACAGGGGCAGTGGCATGTTAACGATGCCAGCCAGTATCTGTTACATGCTGACGATCCGGCACATATCGCGCTTAATCCCTCTGAAATCAGCGTCGCCACCGTACCTGGCGTAGTTCAGGGGCAGCTTATCAACGCCGGCAATGCGCAGACCCTGGCACAAATCGACGTCGTCTTCCCAATCGTACACGGCACGCTGGGTGAAGACGGTTCTTTGCAGGGGATGTTACGTATGGCCAACCTGCCGTTTGTTGGCTCTGATGTACTGGGCTCCGCCGCCTGCATGGATAAAGACGTCACCAAACGTCTGCTGCGCGATGCCGGGCTGAATATTGCCCCGTTTGTCACGCTCACCCGCGCTAACCGCAACAACCATAGCTTCGGGACGATTGCCAGCCAGTTAGGGTTGCCATTGTTTGTGAAACCTGCAAACCAGGGCTCTTCCGTAGGCGTCAGCAAAGTCACAAGCGAAGCACAGTTCACGGATGCCGTCCGTCTGGCGTTTGAATTTGACCATAAAGTGGTGGTTGAACAGGGTATCAAAGGCCGTGAAATTGAGTGCGCCGTACTGGGCAACGATTTCCCACAGGCGAGCACCTGTGGTGAAGTGGTATTAAACAGCGATTTCTACTCTTACGACACCAAGTACATTGATGATAAAGGCGCGCAGGTTGTAGTGCCTGCGGATATTGATCCGGCCATTAACGATAAGATCCGGGCGATCGCCATTAATGCTTATCAGGCGCTCGGCTGCAGCGGTATGGCGCGTGTCGATGTATTCCTGACGCCAGAAAACGAAGTGGTGATCAACGAAATCAACACGTTGCCTGGCTTTACCAACATCAGCATGTACCCGAAACTGTGGCAGGCCAGCGGGCTGAGCTATCCGGCACTGATCACCCGCCTGATCGAACTGGCGCAGGAGCGTCATGCCGCCGACAGCGCTCTTAAAAGCTCCGTAAACGGTTAATCGGTTTTCTTTGCGATTTCCGTCTCATCCGCTGTCGTCTCTTCAGGACGACGGCGGATAATCAACCCCGCCAGCCAGAAGCTAATAACCCAGGTCACCAGCCCAACGGCATACGTTTGCCAGCCTTTTGCTTCAAACCCCAACAGCCCCACGACACCGTTAAGAATAAAAATCAGCCCAATAGCAAAGGCGTAGTAATGCCAGTCACGGCGTAGTTTGGAAGTGAGCTTCATGACGACTCCGGCAGAGAAAAAGACATCCTCTCACAGTTTGACGGCCAGGTCTGTGGCGGATGCGGAAATTCTGAAACGCGACGCAGTTTCACTTAAGTCATAAAATTGTGATGTGCTGCAGAAATCGACAATCCAGGAAAATTCCTTAGCGCAAATTACCACGATTCTGATATTGACAAAACCAATGACCTGTCAAACTCACTCTACGGCGAATTTCTGAACTGAGTAATATTGGGAGGTCTTTATGGCTGATTTTACCTTGTCGAAACCGATTTTTGGCGGCAAACAACCAAAAACCTCCACGGCAGGCAATATCGCCTATGCCCTGTTTGTACTGTTCTGCTTCTGGGCAGGCTCGCAGCTTCTCAACATACTGGTTCATGCACCAGGCGTTTATGAACACCTGATGCAGGTTCAGGATACCGGACGGCCGCGGGTTGAGTTCGGCTTTGGCGTCAGCACCCTGTTTGGCCTGGTTCCCTTCCTTACGGGATGTATGATCCTGGGCGTTGTCGCGTTAATTCTGCGCTGGCGTCGTCATTAAAGTGCCATACAGCGAGCCCGACGTTCATCCACGCGTTTTGCAAACCATGCAGTCGTCAGGTTACGCGTGATCTTCGGGCTTTCCAGCTGAATGCCCGGCAGTATTGCCCGCGGTAACGCTTTCCCGCTCTTCTGCTCCGCAAGCGTAAACACCTTCTGATACAAGTCCGTTTTCTCAAACGCCAGGCTGTCGCCCTTCTCCAGCTGACGGCGAATGTCACTATTGTTCATACCGAGCTTTGCCGATAATTTCCGCACCGCCAGTTCAGTGGTGCCCGCCTCGCTGCTACCGTAGACAATAAGATCGCCGTCCAGTGCCAGTTTTACACCGCTTGCACGACTCAGCGCACTCTGGAACGCCGCGTTACGGCTGGCATACCAGCCCGCATTAAAGTCTGCAAAGCGATACAGCGGTTCACTGTAGCTTACCGGGTAGTTAAGAAGATGATATGTGCCAAACCAGAGCCCGCCGCGCAGGGAGAAGACCTCCTGACGAACGGTACCGTCGATTTTCCACGGGTAGCCATCGGTATGCTTTTCCGCAAACGCAATACTGACCTGCATCGGCCCGCCGGTATGCACCGGGTTAAGCGAACCAAACAGTTTCTGTCCCATCGGAACCATGTTGATGAAATCATCAAAAATGGCGCTCAGCTGTTTCTCGGTTTTCACCGTATCCAGCCGTTCGCTGTAAGTTTTGCCATTGGGTGAGCTGATTTTAAGCGCGGTATGCACCAGAAAAACCGGGATATGCATCGATTCCGCACGGCGGTCGATCTCTTTCCAGGCAATGTTGTTCAGACCCGGTACCGCCGGGTCTGACTGGTACATCGACTCCTGCTGTGCCACCGCCAGCACCGAGCAAATATTCTCCTCGGTGGGGGCTATTTTCTGGCTTTCAAAGGTTTTTGCTAATGCCTCAGCCCATGCATTGCGATCCTTCACGGTAGAGGGCATTTTTTGCCGCACGACGCTTGCCACATCGACAGGTTTCTCGCCTTTCTTGAGCGGGGCGGCTCCTTTTTCAGCACACCCCACCAGTATGAAGGCGGCCAGTAAAGACAGCGGTAACGCGTGCGGTACGGCAAATGACATAGCAACTCCCTGTATTAGCTAAATGTATTGGTTACTTCCTGAAGGTCCCGATCGTCCAGTTCACGCTCAAAACTGCGTAAACGTTTATAGATAGACATCAGCTCCACCAGCGTCGTCCAGGAGTTGATGAGATACTGGAACGAGCTTCTCACCTGATCGAAAACATTGGTGATTTGAGTCATTAAACCCAGGGTAATTGTTCCTGCAACAATTGACGGGAACAACAGGACTATTCCAAAAACGGTATCGGCCTGAAGGTATAAAATTCGGGCGATGTTGAAATACATGTAGTGGAAGTAGAGTCTGAAATAGTTAATACGTACGTTTTTAAACAGTTCTTTGACCGTTGGCGGCACTGCCCGCGCGGGATCATCCTCACCATAAACAAGCTCTTTACGATAAGCCGCTTCAACGCGTTGATTTTTAAATTGCAGACCTGGCAACTTGATCCCCACCACCGCAAGAAGCCCGGTACCCATCAGTGACCAGACCAGCGCCGCAATGACCAGACCATAGGGTAAGTGACCAACAATTGGCAGTTCAGGCACATGAGGTGATAAGGCTATCAGGATCGGTAAGAACGCAATTAGCTTCATAATAGCATTCAGCAAACTGACCCCCATGTCCTCCAGCGTTGATGCAAAACGCATGGTGTCTTCCTGAACACGCTGTGCAGCACCTTCGATATGCCGTAACCGCTGCCAGTTAGCCATGTAGTATTCGTTCATTGCGGTACGCCAACGAAAAACATAATGGCTGACAAAGAAGTTATTCAGCACAGCCACCGTAACAGCGATCATTGCAATGCCCGTAAAGCTTAAGAGGCCTGCGTAGAGTTCACCAATTGGAACCTTATTCGGCGCACTCAGCGCTTTTTGGATAAGGTCATAAAAGGGGGCATACCAGGCGTTAATCGCAACACTCACTTCCACCATGAACCAGGTGACAAAAATGATCAGTGCAGACCCCAAAATAGACCAGTATTGCCAACGGTGCGGCGAAAACTTAAACCAGAACAACGCAAACAGCCCCACGCACACCATGTAGTAGGCGTAAAACAGCAGGTAGCTCAGCGACCAGAAACGGGTCGCGCTAATGGGCACCTCGCCCGTCGCGCCCATGATACGCGTCAGCCACGCGCCACCACCGGCCTGCCAGAAAATGACCGCGATCAGTGCCCAAATAAATGCCGACAGGAAAAATGGCCCCGGCTTTGGGAAAAAAGACTTAAACATAATACTTCCTTCTTGTAGTTATGGCTGTTGCTGCGTTCAACAAATCACCACACGAAAATCTTGCCTGAGCCAGCCTCCCGACTCAGGCAAAAAGGTCAGACCCGACGCGCTATTATTAGTTCGCTTTCCAGTTTTCGAGAATTGTTTCGGTGCGTTTCACCGCCGGGGGATTGGCGGGTGCAATGAAGTTACGCCAGACATCGTTATAGTGGTTAATCAGGATATGTGCATCAGCTGCAGTGCGATTCGCCGTCGTGTGGGCATCTTCTGCAACGGTAATGTGGTAACCCCGGCTGACACCGTTTTTAAAAGTGGCATCGACACAGTAATCGGTGGCGCAACCGCAGATCACAAACTCACGAACCCCGTGTTCGCGCAGCAGAGTCTCAAGCGGAGTGTTATAAAACGCATCGCAGGCGGTCTTGGTAACATAGAGCGCGCCTGCCGGCTGGTGTAAGTCAGGCAGCAGCGCAAACCCTTCGCTTCCCTCTTCCAGCCCTCCTGCCTCGGTATGTTGAATAAAAATAACCCGATCGGCTGCCTGCGTGAGCTGGTTGATAAGAGAGACACATTTTTCGCGCTGATGACGGGGTGTTTCAAACACCCCTTGCTGCATATCAACAACCATAACCACACGCTTCTCAGACATACCGTTCTCCGCAAAATTGAATGACACCGGTGTCTATCATAAGCCCGATGTCACAAATTGGGAGGTAGGTCGTAAGTAAATTGTTCTTATTTACTCACGGTTACGTTTTTCCGGCTATCGTTATGCAATTCGGGGCATTGCTCTGTCCCGTTTAGTAGTATAAATACCTATTACTTTCCCGATTCACTTCATGGATGCTTTTCGTTGAAACGTTGTCTGCTTTCTTTCACCGCGTTGTGTGCGGTGAGCCTGTCTACTGCCCAGGCAGCCCAACCGCTGACGGCCCCCGCGTTGGCTTCAGATATTGCCGATCGTTATGCAAACCTTATTTACTACGGCAGCGGCGCGACGGGGATGGCGATGGTGGTCATCGACGGCAACCAGCGCGTGTTCCGGAGTTTTGGTGAAACACGTCCCGGCAATAACGTTCGTCCACAGCTGGACTCTGTTATCCGCATTGCGTCATTAACCAAGCTGATGACCAGTGAAATGCTGGTGAAACTGCTCGATCAGGGGGTGGTGAAACTTAACGATCCACTCAGCAAATACGCCCCTCCTGGTGCGCGCGTTCCGACATATCAGGGTTCGCCGATTACGCTGGTAAACCTTGCAACACATACCAGTGCCCTGCCGCGTGAGCAACCTGGTGGTACAGCGCACCGGGACGTCTTCGTCTGGCCGACGCGTGAGCAGCGCTGGAACTACCTGAGCACCGCTACGCTGAAGTCTGCACCGGGTTCACAGGCATCCTATTCAAACCTGGCATTTGACCTGCTGGCCGATGCATTATCCACGGCATCCGGGAAGCCCTATCCTCAGCTGTTTGAAGAGCAGATCACGCGCCCTTTGGGCATGAAGGACACTACTTTTACCCCATCTCCGGACCAGTGTGGCCGCCTGATGGTAGCCGAGAAAGGGGCCAGCCCGTGCAATAACACCCTGGCGGCCATCGGCAGCGGCGGGGTCTATTCCACACCTGGCGATATGATGCGCTGGATGCAGCAGTTCCTGTCTTCCGATTTCTATTCACGCAGCAACCAGGCCGACCGGATGCAGACCCTGATTTATCAGCGTAGCCAGTTTCACCGCGTCATCGGCATGGATGTACCGGGTAAAGCCGATGCACTCGGCATGGGCTGGGTTTATATGGCACCCAAAAATGGTCGCCCGGGTATTATTCAGAAAACCGGTGGTGGCGGTGGATTCATTACCTATATGGCGATGATCCCGCAGTCCAATGTAGGGGCTTTTGTGGTGGTCACTCGCTCCCCGCACACGCGTTTCGTCAATATGAGTGATGGCCTCAATAACTTAGTTGCTGAACTGAGTACCAATAAAGCGCAGGTACTTACAGCATCTAACTAGACTTAATATTCCGTGGGCAAACGGTTGATACTGACCAGTTTGCCCCGGCTCATATTGATATAATTACCCTGCCGCAATGCGGCCAGAACCTCCGCAACAACGGAGCGTGAAATACGTGTGCTTCGTTGAATATGATTCATTACGCCAATTTTCGAACGCAGCGTGTCGTCCCATTCGGACATATTTATCAGCATGGATCGAATCTGACTGTAGGAACTATTCCCTACCAACTGTTTATCCCGCACGCCAAGCAGGTGGTTAATCCATGATAACCAACAAAATGCCTCCCACCAAAGAGATGTCCGCTGAATAAGTTGACGTGTCGTAACAGCAGGCAAATAAAAACCGGTACACGGTGTTTGTGCAACCATCATATATTCACGACAATTGTTGCTCATTCCTGCGGTCAGGCCAAAAATAAAAGGAGCCGTTGCAATACCAATAAGTAGCCCATTTGACTGGCGGTAGATCTCAACAATACCAGTTTGTATCATATAGGTTTGAGGCTCATCATCATTACAACCGTTTGAAATGATCTTTTGCGAAGCTGCTTTAAAGGGCGTACTGGCGTCTTTCAGACACTGTTCTAGCCGGCCTAATTCAGAAAGTGGTTTCGCATTAACGTTCATGCAGACCTCAAATCACCTGTATCTGTCAGTTCTGTATTATTTATTGCCATATAAAAAAGCGGGGGAAAATATCCCCCGCGTTGCGTTTTACCAGCTGTATTTCACACCCAGATTTGCACCCCAGTTCTGGTCAACATCACCGCCGCCGAGATAAGTGGCATCGGTGTAAGCACTGAAGTTTTTGGTGAAGCTAAACTGCGTGCCCAGACCTACACGAACGGCAGAACCTTCAACGCCGTTGTCAATGCTGTCGCCATTCACGTCCGCATTATTACCAGCATCGTCATACACATATGCCAGCTTGAAGTAAGGCGTCAGCGCCTGATCGCCACCGTAGTTGAAGGTGTAACCCGCATCCACACCGAGTTCATAACGCATGCTGTCGTAAGACTGGCCATCAATACGCATGTCGTTGCTCAGCTGGTAATCATCACCAGACTGGAACAGACCCGACACGGCCGCATAAGGCGTTACGTAGCCAGACAGGTTTGGCTTCCAGTCATAACCCAGTTTCATACCGAAACCTACGGCATCAGTGGTGGTGTTACCGTCCACATACTGACCATTGCTCATGTTTGCAGAGAGATCGCTATCAAAGCGCGTGTAGCTCAGGGAGCTGTCGATGAAGAGATCATTCGCAAACTTCGCAGATGCGTAAATCATCGCAGTCTGGCTATCCTGATCAACCTGACCGGTACGATCGCTGATATCGCCTTTCGCAAAGCCTGCTGCACCACCGACGATCCACTTAGCATTGTTGCCGTCAATCAGCGTATCCAGACCGACCATAATGCCACTCACGTCCTGATCGTAGCTGACGGTACCATTATCAGCGTCGAAGTTGCCACCGAAGTAGCTTACCCACGCTCCGCCGTTATCTGCCAGGCCATGACGGCTGTTGGTCATACGCGTCCCAACGGTATCCTGCTGCAGGTTCCAGATGTTGGTATTGGCAGAAGGAATGCTCAGCGCCATGTTGGCGTAATCCGTCAGCTCTTTCTGCTGCAGAACAACGGAATCTCCCTGCTGCTGTGCCTGATATGTGTAAGCCCCTAAATCGGCTTTGTTCGCGGCGGTAAAGCGAGCACTGGTGTCTTCGTTATTGTCATAGACACGAATGATCTCTTTGTTTTTGTAGTCGGCAACGGAACCTGCACCGGTCGCATTATCAATACGAACGCTGTAGTTACCCGCTACGTCACCATTTACCGCCAGATGACCATCGGAGTTAATGGCAACAACACCGTAGTCGTAGTCTGCCTTGCTCTTATCGTTGGTGATATAACGCGCGTTGTTCAGATCGCTGTTCAGCACGTAATCACGGCTGGCTACGTTCAGCACACCGCCATCGGTCAGCACCATGTTGTGCGTATCAACCTGACCCAGTCCCAGCGCGAGCTCGGCACCGTTATCCACGGTAATGGTGTTGGCATACAGCGATGCAGTCTCTTCGCTCAGTGCCGCACGGCTGTAGCTATCCAGATACAGACTGTCAGTTGCCACCCCACCGGTGTCGCCGATATTCAGGGATGAAGCATTGGTCAGCGTGATGGAATCAGCCAGTAAACCGGAATTTTCGACATTGACCTGCGACTGGTTATTAACCGTCAGCGTATCAATGTTAGACAGCTTACGAGTATCCCACTCAGACCCCTGATCCAGCGTCACGTTGAACAGGCCGCTCTGATAGACCTCTTCACCCGCAACGTGACTGTTAGTGTCGAAAGTGGAATCAGGCCAGATGCTGTTAGGAGACAGCGTACTCCAGTCTACGTTGCTGTAGCCCAGACCGTACATCTGCGAAGTGCCAATGGCTTCAACGCTGGATTGCGCTGCACCAACCCACTTGCTGCCATTCGTCAACGTGACATCCAGCTTATCAGTACCATCCCAGCCGTTGGTGGTTGGGTTATACACACCGTCATCGGTGGTATCGGTTGCAGGATCGCCATTCGTGTAGAAATTGTTATCGAAGGTGCTGGAGAAGAGAATGTCACCGGTGATGGTAGAATGATCAAACGTCGCCGTGGTCTGCATAGCGTTGTCAGACGCACCTGCGGCAACAATCAGCGCCGCGTCATCTGCCGCAGTGGCGTTAGCTTCGCCATAATCGCTCGGCTTCGCGGTTTGACCATAGAAACCGCTGGTCCCGAGATCGCTGTATGCACCGGACGTCAACACAGAGTCTTTCACGACCAGCGTGTCAGTGAAGACGTTAGCGCTGTTAGCAACACCTTCAATACCGTCATACGGGGTATTATCCAGCTCCTGATAACCCTGTGTCAGGGTGATACCCGCTACGTGGGAGTTATTCTGAATAACAATATCTGACTCAACGTCCAGCGTAATGGCATTACCCAGATCGTAGGTGTCCAGATAATGGGTTTCTGAAGTATCGCCATTCACAACGTCATAAGCGTAATGCTCATACGTATCATTGATGGTGCTGTTATCTACGGTCAGACTAAAACGGTCATACTGAGTATGTGTGGTGCCATCTGTATCCACACCATCGGCACACGACGTCGTCATACATTCAGACGTAATCATGCCATTAATAGTACTGTTGGAAATACTCAGTGCATTAGCGTGACCATTGATACCGTCATCCAGATAATACGTTGAAATAACACCATTTACCGTTGACTTATTCATCACCGGATAAATATCACCATCGTGAGTGGTATCTGAGTAACCCCAGTCGGCATAGCCATAATACCAGGGGGTAGATGCTGTATTATCATATCCGAAGGTATTATATGTTGTACCCGAAATATCTTTCGCATTTGCCTGAGAAGCGATAGCCAGGGTGCAGGCTAATGCAAGTTGAGATACAACCAGTTTCTTTTTCCATGTTTGCATTGGGTCATCCCTCCTCAGGGACGTAAGCAAGTTTGTCCATCAAATCATTCAGCAATATTTTATTGCGAAGGGAATTATGCAGTTTCAATCTGAAAAGGTTCAATGAATGATTCGATTAAGTCCGTATCCAGACAAATAACATGAAAAAACCATGCAGACATGACGTATTCAATATAAATATTATAAAAACATAAAGTTAAGACCATCCACGCAAACAATAAAAAACATTGCAATCAAAAATAAATAATCCTTATTTATATAAGGACACAAATATAGAAATCATACCAATATCTACCACACATAAAACACATATTAGCCACAGTATATATTTTTTCGAATACAGCGTACCTGAAAGTATTGAACAAAAAAAACCACTTTAGCAAAACACCCTTCCCCCGTTTCAGGTACACTAACCCTCTTTGTTCCACAAACGTCAGGCATACCATGACCGATTTAATTGCTCGTCCCCGTCGCCTGCGCAAGTCACCTGCACTGCGCGCTATGTTTGAAGAGACAACACTGACCTTAAACGATCTGGTGTTGCCGATTTTTGTTGAAGAAGAGATTGATGACTACAAGGCCATTGATGCCATGCCGGGTGTGATGCGCATTCCGGAAAAACATCTGGCTCGTGAGATCGAACGTATCGCTAATGCGGGTATCCGCTCGGTGATGACTTTCGGGATCTCCCACCATACCGATGCCACCGGCAGTGATGCCTGGAAAGAAGATGGCCTTGTCGCCCGTATGTCCCGTATCTGCAAAGAGACGGTGCCGGAAATGATCGTCATGTCCGATACCTGTTTCTGCGAATACACGTCTCACGGCCACTGCGGTGTGCTGTGCGATCACGGTGTGGATAACGATGCGACCCTGCTGAACCTCGGCAAACAGGCCGTTGTTGCTGCCGCTGCCGGTGCTGATTTCATCGCACCATCCGCAGCAATGGACGGACAAGTTCAGGCGATCCGTCAGGCGCTGGATGCTGCCGGTTTCACTGACACCGCCATCATGTCCTACTCCACCAAGTTTGCCTCCTCCTTCTACGGCCCGTTCCGTGAAGCAGCGGGCACGGCGCTGAAAGGCGATCGCAAAACGTATCAGATGAACCCACTGAACCGCCGTGAAGCCATCCGTGAATCCCTGCTGGATGAAGCCCAGGGTGCAGACTGCCTGATGGTTAAACCGGCTGGGGCGTATCTGGACATCCTGCGCGATATCCGCGAACGTACCGGGCTGCCGCTGGGTGCCTACCAGGTGAGCGGAGAGTACGCCATGATCAAATTCGCTGCACTGGCGGGTGCGATCGACGAAGAGAAAGTGATTCTGGAAAGCCTGGGTGCGATCAAACGCGCAGGTGCGGATCTGATCTTCAGCTACTTTGCGCTTGATCTGGCCGAGAAGAAAATTCTGCGTTAATCCTCTGTTGTGCCGGGTGGCGGCTTCGCCTTACCCGGCATCCTACTAATCTTCACCAAACTGCAATACAACAGACATCTCGTCCTTCTACTGTCTTCGCAAGACGGCAGGAGGAGTTACCATGTTTAGTCTCGACAATGTTCTCGATGACCTTTGGCCTCAGGCGAGGCCCGCACCCTGGCAAAAAAGTCTGTTAAAAAGACTGTTCTACGAAGAAGAATTCCAGCAGTTTGCCGCAAACCACCGCCACCTGAAGGGGCTGGATATGGTGGAGCAAGTTCTGGAGCACCTCGATATTCTCTGCACCGTTTCCGCCCGCGATCTCGAACAAATCCCCGAACATGGCCCGCTGGTCATTATTGCCAACCACCCGACCGGTACCCTGGATGGACTGGCGCTGCTGTATGCCGTTTCGCGCGTGCGTCGCGATGTTAAAGTCGTTACCAACCGAATGCTGACCCACCTGGAGCCGCTCAGCTCACTGTTTATCCCGGTGGATAATATGGGCGGTAAGACCGCAAAAACCTCACTGGTGCAGATGGAGCAACATCTGCAAAACGCCGGCGTACTGATCTTCTTCCCGGCAGGGGAAGTCTCGCGCCTGACGCGCAAAGGCATTCGCGATAAAAAATGGCACTCTGGCTTTATCAAACTTGCCGGCAAACTGCGCGCCCCCCTGCTACCGGTACATATTCAGGCGCATAACAGCCTGCTCTTCTACGCCAGCACCCTGGTGTCACCGACGCTCTCCATGCTGCTGCTGATGCAGCAGATGTTCCGTCGTCGCCACAGCCAGTTGCCGATTAAAATTGGCCAGCAAATTGCCTGGGACAACTGGTTTAGCCTCCCCCTTTCGTCACGTGAGATGGCCGAGCAGTGCCGTCAGCACGTGATGCGTCTTGGCAAGGGATTGCCTGGCGTCTTTAAAACCCAGTGTGCCATTGCGCGCCCGGAAGACCGGGCCACGCTGAAACGCGAACTGGCGCAGGCTGAGTGCCTGGGCAAAACCGGTGATGGCAAAACAATCTACCTGTGGCAGCGTAACGGCCAGGAAGAGGCTCCCCTCTTGCGTGAGCTGGGTCGCCTGCGTGAGATTGCGTTTCGCGCCGTGGGGGAAGGAAGCGGGAAGCGCAGGGACACCGACAGCTATGATGATGATTATCTGCACCTGATCCTGTGGGATGAAGAGGATCTGGAGATTGTCGGCGCGTATCGCTTTATGCCGACGGCAATGCAGGTTGAAAAACGTGGCACAGAGGGGCTGTACAGCTACAGCCTGTTCCACTACGACGACAAAATGCAGGATGTGCTGGAACACGGTATTGAGCTGGGACGCAGCTTTATTCAGCCACGCTACTGGGGACGTCGCGGCCTGGACTACCTGTGGTCGGGTATTGGCGCATATCTGGCACGTTATCCGCACTACCGCTATCTGTTTGGCCCGGTCTCTATTTCTGGGGGACTACCGCCTGCCGCACGGGATCTGTTGGTGGCGTTTTATCGCCTCTGGTTCCCGGCAAGCCACCCGTTAGCGGCCTCACGCCAGCCTTATCCGGCGTCGTTACCGGACGTACTGGCGCAGTTTGGTGGGGTGGATTACGTTGACGACCTGACGAAGCTAAAATCCCTGCTCGGCAATCTGGGCTGTGGTATTCCGCCGCTCTACAAACAGTATTCTGAGCTGTGTGAACCCGGCGGCGTGCAGTTTATCGATTTTGGCAGCGATCCGGCGTTCAACAACTGCGTCGACGGGCTGGTACTGGTGGATCTGTGCTACCTGAAGGCGAATCGTTATCAACGGTATATCGAGGCGCATCTGTAGCCTTCTCCTGAAAACCGCAGCGGACAGTCCCCTCGCCCCTTTGGGACGAGTGTTAGGGTGAGGGGATCAAGGCGCACGGTAAAACGGCTTATCCCCCAGAATCGTCGCCCGCTGCATAATCCTTCGCTGCGGCAGATAGTCCGCATTGGCATAGTGCTGCGTCACGCAGTTATCCCAGATCGCCAGATCGCTCTCCTGCCAGTGCCAGCGCACCTGAAACTCCGGTTTGGTGATATGGGCGAACAGAAAACCTAATAGTGCCTCGCTCTCTTTTTCCGTCACATCCACAATGCGTGTTGTGAATCCTTCATTCACGAACAGTGCCTGCTTGCCCGTTACCGGATGGGTTCTCACCACCGGATGCAGCAGCGGAGGATGCTTCGCAACCGCCTCCAGCCAGCGCTGGTGTTCCGCTTCCGTTTTACGGTACTTATATTCCTGGAACGATTTCTTAAAGTCGTGCTCCGCCCGCAGCCCGCTCAGCAACGTCTGGAATGGCGCAGACAGCGCCTCAAACGCCGCGATCCCGCTCGCCCACAGCGTATCGCCGCCGGTCTCCGGGAGCAGTTTCGCCGCGAGGATCGCTCCGGCGGGCGGCGTCTCAATAAAAGTCACGTCGGTGTGCCAGTTGTCGTTATCCGGCGGGTTATCGTTGTGGGTATCCAGAACAATAATCTCCTCCACGCCTTCCGCCTGCGGGTAAACCGGGTGGATATGCAGGTCGCCAAAACGCAGGGCCAGCGCGCGCTGCTGCTGGGGGGTGATCGCCTGCTCGCGCAGGAACACCACCTGATGGCGCAGCACCGCGTGATAGAGCTGCTCGAACTGGTTATCGCTCAGCGGACGGGTCACATCCAGGCCCGAAACCTGTGCGCCAATGTACGGCCCCAGCGGGGTAATGGTCAGACGTTCACTCATTGTATTTCTCCATGCCAGGGCGTCAGGCGACGCTGTAACGCGCGCAGCCCCAGTTCTAATCCGAAGGCGATCACGGCGATCACCGCGATCCCTGCCAGCACCACGTCAGTCGCCAGGAACTCTCCCGCGGACTGCACCATAAATCCTAATCCCCGCGTGGCGGCAATAAGCTCTGCCGCCACCAGCGTCGACCAGCCCACGCCAAGCCCGATGCGCAGTCCGGTTAAAATCTCCGGCAGTGCGCCCGGTAAAATGACGAACAGCAGCACCTGTGTACGGCTGGCACCCAACGACTGCGCTGCGCGGATCCGCACCTGCTGGGCACTTTTCACCCCCGCCAGGGCGGACATAGTCACCGGAGCAAAAATCGCCAGATAAATCAGCAGGATTTTTGACGTTTCACCGATGCCGAACCAGATCACCATCAGCGGCAGATAGGCCAGCGGCGGCACAGGGCGGTAAAGCTCAATCAGCGGATCGAGGATGCCGCGCACCGTCGGGCTTAAGCCCATCGCAATCCCCACAGGGATGCCGATAATGACGGCAGCCAGCAGCGCCACCAGAATACGTGCCAGACTGGCTCCCAGATGCTGCCAGAGCGTGGCATCCATAAAGCCCTGCGGCCCGGCAATGGTGATAAGTTTTGCCAGCACCTGTCCCGGCGGCGGCAGGAACAGCGGGCTGATCCACTGCTGCGCGGCAACCGCCCACCACACCACCAGTAACACCAGCAGCGTACCGACGCTCAATGTGATTTGACGAGAAAAAGGCCAGCGCAGCACCAGACGAGTACGGCGCATTTTTTCACTGAAGACGATGCTCATGAGAAGGCCTCCCGTTGTTCAAACACGCGGCTTAAGACGTATTCACGCTGTTCGATAAACAGCGGATCAGATTTGATGTTGCGCACTGGTTCCCCCACCACATAACGACGGGCGAATTCGAGCGGCAACCGTTCGAGCACACGGCCCGGCCCCGGTGATAACAGCACCAGTTCAGTGGCCATAAATACGGCTTCTTCGATGTCGTGGGTGATCAGTAGCACCTGCTTACCGGTTTCGTGCCACAGGCGCAGGAGCAGGGTTTGCATCTGCTCACGGGTAAAGGCATCCAGCGCCCCGAACGGCTCATCCAGCAGTAACAGCTGCGGATCCGCCGCCAGCGCGCGGGCAATCCCGACACGCTGCCGCTGGCCGCCGGAAAGCTGCCAGATAAAGCGTTTTTCCGCCCCTTCCAGACCCACTTTCTTCAGCATTTCCCGTGCCATTGCCAACCGTTTTTCGCGATTGATACCCGCAAGCTGGAGCCCAAATGCCACGTTTTCCTGCACGTTACGCCAGGGAAGCAATCCTTCGTTCTGGAAGACCACGCCGCGTTCAGCGCCGGGGTTTTCCACCTTTTTGCCTTCCAGTTGAATGGTGCCATGCTGGTACGGTACAAATCCGGCGATCAAATTCAGCAGCGTGGTTTTTCCGCAACCTGACGGGCCGAGTACGACCAGCAGCTCACCGCTGTCCAGCGTCAGGTTGATATCCTCCAGCGCAGACTTCCCGGCGTAATCAGCGTACAGATTTGTAATATTCAGCATCGCAACCTCCTTATTTCACAAAGCGATCGGTCACATACTGGCTGTAATCCGCCGCGACCGCCGGCACTTTGCCCTGCTCTTTCAGGAAGGTAGCAGTATCGACAATCGCTTTATTTACCGGCCCGGTCAGTTGCTGAACCTGCTGCGCAGGGGTCAGGTAGGTATTGCCCTTCACCAGCCCCGGTACGTCCGCTTCCGGTACACCGCTCAGGCGCGACAGTTTTTCCAGATTAGCAGGCTGCTTCAGCCATTCATCCGGGTTGCTGATGTACGGCTGCTGAGCGTCAATCGCGCTTTTGGCGAAGGCTTTTACCACCTCTGGATGTTTCCCTGCGAAGTCTTTACGCACCACCCACACGTCGAGGGTCGGCGCGCCCCACTGGCCGACTTTTTCGGAGTCGGTCAGCACGGTGCCGTCTTTTTCCAGCTCATTCACCGCAGGTGCCCAGACGTAAGCGCCATCAATGTCACCGCGCTGCCAGGCCGCGATAATCGCCGGTGGCTGCAGGTTGATAATTTGTACCTGACCCGGTTTGATGCCCCAGTGTTTGAGCGCTGCCAGCAGGCTGTAGTGGGTGGTGGAGATAAACGGCACGGCGATACGCTTGCCAATCAGATCTTCCGGTTTGGTGATGTTTTTCTTCACCACCAGCGCTTCAGAGTTACCGAGCTGGGATGCGAGCAGGAAGACTTCAATCGGCACCTGCTGGCTGGCCGCAACGGCCAGCGGGCTGGAGCCGAGATTACCAATTTGCACGTCGCCGGACGCTAACGCCCGCACGATGGCCGCGCCACTGTCGAACTTACGCCAGTCGACTTTCGCCCCGCTCTCTTTAGCAAAGGTATTATCCGCCTGCGCGACCTTCGCCGGCTCCGCAGAGGTTTGATACGCGACGGTAACCTCCACCGCCTGCGCCTGAAATGCCCACAGCGCCAGCGCGCCGAGTAGTGTAATTCGCGATGAAATTGCCATAGTGCCTGCTCCCCTTGTTGTTATGGGGGCAGTATTTCCGGTGCGAGAATTTTGATAAAGGAATAAAAACGAATCGCTAATAACGATTCGTTTTTAGATAAAAAGCGAGAAAGGATAGTGAATTTTGTGCGGTGTTTTTTCTCCCTCCCCCAGTGGGAGAGGACCGGGGTGAGGGCATCAGCCCGCACGATACCTCAGCGCAGCAGGTTCAGCTCAGCAATATCTTTTGGCGTTGTCCGACAGCATCCGCCAATCAACTTCGCACCCGCCGCCAGCCACTGCGGCAGGTATCCCGCCAGCGTTTCACACGCTTCACCGTGGTGATGCCAGGTTTTCGTCACCGCATCGTAATGTTCGCCCGAGTTCGGGTAGACCACCAGCGGTAGCGACGTCAGGCTGTGCAGATGCTTCAGCGCCGCCGTGGTGTTTTCCAGCGCAATGCAGTTAATGCCCAGCGCCACAATTTGCGGGTCGTTTTCCAGCACAGAAACAACGTCACGCAACGGCGTACCATCGCTTAAGTGCTCACTGTCACGCAGGGTAAACGAGAACCACGCCCGGGCACGGGGATACTCTGCCAGCAGTGCCGCCAGGGCTTTGATCTCCGCAAAGGACGGCAGCGTTTCGCAGGCCAGCAGATCAACCCCCGCATCCAGCAACGCCTCCACACGCGGACGGTGGAATGCCACAAATTCCTCTGCGCTACGTACATAATCGCCGCGATACTCTGAGCCATCAGCCAGATACGCGCCATACGGCCCCACAGAGCCTGCGACCAGCAGCGCACCCGCCTGCGCATTCTCCGCCAGATACGCCTCGCGCGCCTTACGCGCCAGCTCCACGCTTTTACCAATCAGCGTCCGGGATTGCGCCTCGTCAAGACCTCGCGCCGCAAAGCCCGCAGGCGTGGCCTGATAGCTGGCAGTGATCGCCACCTGTGCCCCCGCACGATAGTAGTCGAGGTGTACTTCGCGGATAAGCTCCGGGTTTTCCATCAGCACTTTGGCAGACCAGAGGCTGTCTGCCAGGTTACAGCCGCGCGCTTCCAGCTCCGTTGCCATCGCACCATCCAGCACCACAAACGGTTGTTTTTCAAGGATGGCGGTAAGCGAATTATTCAGCGACATGTTCAGGCTCCTGTGTTGCCAGGTTTCGGGTCAGGTAGTACGCACCATAACACAGGGCGACAAACGGCAATCCGCAGTAAAGCGCAATTCTCTGGCTCGGATCAAACGCCAGGCCAACACAGGCCACCACGCAGAGAATAAACCCGAGTACCGGTACCAGCGGATACCACGGCGCGCGATACTGCAGCGCGGACAGCGGCTGGCCGGACTGCAGATGACGGCGACGAAAGACAAAATGCGACGCACAAATGCTAATCCACACCGCCACCACCGCAAAACCGGAAATAGCCGACAGGGCGACAAATACCGTGTCCGGTGCCACAACGCTTGAGAACAGCGCCAGAACACCACCCAGCATGGAAACCGAAATCGCCATCAGCGGTACGCCGTTTTTATTCACGCGGGCAAAGCAGCGCGGCAACGTTTTTTCATTCGAGAGCGACCACAGCATGCGACCAGAGGCATATAGCCCCGAGTTCGCCGCCGAGAGGATCGCCGTCAGAATCACAAAGTTAAAGATGTCCGCCGCGTACGGAATGCCGACTTTTTCAAACACCAGCACAAACGGGCTTTTTTCCACACCAGCCTGCTGCATCGGGATCAGCGCCGCCAGCACAAACACGGTACCAATAAAGAAGACAATCAGACGCGCGATGGTCGTACGGATCGCCACCGGAATAACCTTATGCGGGTTTTCGGTTTCCCCCGCGGCGATGCCAATCAGCTCGGTACCGGAGAAAGCAAAGTTCACCGCCACCATCGTCATCAGGATCGGCAGCCCGCCGTGCGGGAACCAGCCTTCAGCGGTGATGTTGGCTAAGCCAGGCGCGGGAGAACCATCCTGCATCGGGATAAAGCCAAAGATCGCCGCACCACCAAGGATAATGAAGGCAATAATAGTGATGACTTTCACCAGTGAGAACCAGAATTCGCCTTCGGCAAAGAAGCGCGTCGAGATGACGTTGAGGCCAAAAATCACCACGCAGAAAACCACACACCACGCCCAGACGGGTACCTGCGGGAACCAGTACTGCATGCAGAACCCGGCGGCGGTAAAGCTTGAGCCAAGCGCCACCGTCCAGGTGAGCCAGTAAAGCCACGCCACGGTATAGCCCGTCGCCGGGCCGAGATAGCGGGTGGCATAGACGTGAAACGCCCCGGTTTCCGGCATCGCGACGGAGAGTTCGCCCAGACACTGCATCACCAGCCAGACGACTAACGCACCAATCAAATACGCCAGCAGCGTTCCCGCCGCACCAGTGGTCGAAATGATGTAACCCGTATTGAAAAATAACCCTGTGCCAATCACGCCACCCAGCGAGAGCATAATCAGGTGGCGTGTTTTCATGGTGCGCTTAAGCTGCCCATTTTCTTGTTGTGTTTGCATATTACCTTCTATACGTATGGACATCTAAACATCCAAAGAAGGTATGTTATACCGTGATTGTTAATAAAATGCTAGCCATGAACCAGATACAGCCGGGCACGCCGCGCGCTGAGTCTGGGGTGGGTTGTCAGGATCACATAGAGAATGGGTCGCCAGGCCATAAGTACCTCCACAAGCAGATACTTACAGCATGGCGCGGGAGAATGAGATCCTCGGTCAGTCGAAAGTGTTATCTGTAACCATGTGGCTCATACGCCCGCCGTGGCTCCGGCGCGATATTGCACGGGCCTCCCCCCAAAAGCCGGGTCAGGCGTAGCCGCCATCCGGGGTGACAACCGAACAAGGATTGGTAAATCCTTAAATCAGTTCTATAGTCGTCACAGTTTCTTAGTTACAGGATCAACTGATGCGCTTTAACGGACTGACCAAAGGCTTCTTTATTTTCATCCTCGCCCTTGTGACGTGGGCCTTCTTTGATGTGCTGTCGCCCTATTCCTCCGCAATTCTGTGGGCCGCCGTTCTGACCGTCATCTTTAACCCGGTGAAAAACAAACTGCGCGCCATGCTGGGGGACCGCAACGGACTGGCTTCGCTGTTGACCATCGGCATTATCTGCCTGATCGTCTTTATCCCGTTGATGGTGATCTTCTCGTCACTCGCCATTGAGCTGAACGTGGTTTACACCAAGCTACAACAAAACAATACCCCGTTCCCGGAAGCGATCGCCCGTCTTTTTGCCCACCTGCCAGGCTGGGCCAGCGTGTTCCTGGCCGACCATAATCTGGACAGCGCGACGCAAATTCAGAAAAAACTCTCCGATGTGGCCTTGCAGGGTGGGCAGTACCTGGCAGGCAGTGCGTTTCTGATTGGCAAAGGGACGTTTGGCTTCGCAATCAGTTTCGGCATTATGCTTTATCTTCTGTTCTTTCTGCTCAAAGACGGGCCGTATCTGGTACGCCAGATCCTCGATTCCCTGCCCCTGTCTGATTTTGCCAAACAACACCTGTTCGCCAAATTTGTGGGCGTCTCACGGGCCACGGTCAAAGGCACGGCGGTGGTGGCGGTGGTTCAGGGCCTCCTCGGCGGGATTGCATTTGCCATTGTGGGCATCGACGGCAGCGTACTCTGGGGCGCACTGATGGCGTTCCTCTCGCTGGTACCTGCCGTAGGCTCGGCAATCGTCTGGGTACCGGCAGCCATTTTCCTGTTCGCCACACACCAGTTATGGCAAGGGCTGTTTATTGTCGGCTTCTTTGTGATTATCGTCGGGCTGGTGGACAATATCCTGCGTCCACTTCTGGTGGGTAAAGACACCAAAATGCCGGATTACCTGATCCTGATTGCAACGCTCGGCGGAATGGAAGTGTATGGTATTAATGGCTTTGTTATTGGGCCACTCATTGCCGCACTGTTTATCGCCTGCTGGAATCTCTTTTCCGGACGCGATCACGAAGGTAACGTCGATGAGCTTGATGCAGAATTTATAGAAGAAGGGAAAAGACCTACAGATTTATAAAAACATGACGATAAATCCCCCGCAGGCGGCCTCTGGTCGCCTTTTTAGATCGCGAGAAAGTAGGTTTTTCCTATAATGCTATCAATGCTGTTTTAACCAACGCCGCTACAGGAATCGACAGGTGCGAATCGCCACAATGACTAACTGGGCATACGCTGTAACGGTATGTCTGACCATCGCCTCCGGTATCGTCATGCTGATGGCGTCCAATGCCGACAACGCTGAGCGTCATGCTGTCGAACAGCGGCAGCGCTTTGACCAGCTCACGGAAGATGTGGAAACAGATGCCTGGGCACAGTCCGATTTAGCTCGCCTGTACGTCATTAAAAAAGATCCGCAAACCCTTAATGAATACCACCAGTCAGAAGGTTACCTGAAGAATATCGAGCTGAAGCTGGAAAAACTGCGGGATAACGGCGCATCGGATGACGAACTGTTGCTGCTACGCGAAGGGGTAAAGATCATTGATGAGTTGCAGGACGAGCAACAAACAGCGCTCTCCAACATAGCGCAAGGTGAAGAGCAGCAGGCCGTTGCCCTGCTGTATGGCAAAGCCTATGAACAGGAAATGGAACGGGCGCAAAACCAGATCAACCATTTCCGGCAAATACTCGACAAGCGCATCATTGCCAACGTACAGGCCGCCACCAAAACATCAAAAGCGTTGCGTACCACGTCTGAAGTGATGGTCGGCCTGACTGCCCTGCTCTTCCTGTTCGTGATGGGCTTTATTATCAAGCGTCGCGTATTGCGCCCCGTGGTGCGCCTGAGCGACGTGGTACACCGCCTGGCATCACAGGATTACGCGGTTGAAACACCGAATTTCAACCAGATTGATGAAATCGGCGATATGGCGCAGGCCATTCGCATCTTCCGTGAAAATGGTCTGGCAAGGCAGCGACTGGAAAAAGAGCGCGATGCCGACTGGGCCATCCGTGAGCTGCTGGCGCGTATGACGCAACGCCTGCAGGGATGTGAGAGCTTCGCGGATGTCATTAACGTGGCGGAGCTGTTCGCCCCCAATATCGCGCCGGGCGTGTCCGGGCGCTTATACATTCTCGATCGCGATCCGTGGGAGATGCGCTGCTCGGCGGAATGGCTGTCACCCGAAGGTGACAAAACGGCGTTCAACCCTGATGAATGCTGGGCTATCCGCCGTGGGCAAAGCCATCCGCCGGTTAACGGCGAGCCGGACGTGACCTGTTATCACCTTCCGGGATCTTGCGCGCATCACTCACTGTGCGTGCCGCTCATCGCCCAGGGTGAGGCGATTGGTTTGCTCTCTTTCCAGAACATCACCTCCGAAACCGCGCCCTCCCGCGCTTATCTTGAATTGATGGCTGAAGCGCTGGGTCTGGCGTTGTCTAACCAGAGATTGCGTGACGCTCTGCTGGAAAAAGCGTTGTTCGATCCGCTTACCGGGCTGCGCAACCGTCATCATCTGGAAGACACGCTGCGTACCCAAATGGCACAGGCGATACGCAATAATGAGCCGGTGAGTTGTCTGATGATCGACATTGATCACTTCAAGAGCATTAACGATCGCTTCGGCCACGAGGCGGGCGATCAGGTGATTAAGAGCGTAGCGACGATTATTCAGCGCGCCGTACATGAAAGCGGGCTTGCTTTCCGCTACGGTGGCGAAGAATTTCTGGCGCTTCTTGCCGGTGCAGATGAAGAGGTAGCCCACGACTGCGCGACGGATATTTATAACGGCGTGCGTGCGCTGTCGCTGCGCTATGGGCTTTCTGAGATTGGCCCGGTGGATGTGTCGATCGGTATTGCCAGCTACCCACAGCACGCCCAGAGCGACAACCTGCTGCGCGCGGCGGATGTGGCCCTGTACCGGGCAAAAGAGCTGGGAAGAGCGAGGATTGTGAGCTTCGGGATGCTGGAGGCGGGGTAATCGTTAGCCCGCAACCGTTGGCTTCTCTTGCCAAAGGCTTTCTACTGGTGGTACCTGGGAGGATTACTGAGACACAGCGGTGGTTACTAATATCACCAGCAAATTTGATGCCCGTCAAAGGAATATGACTACATGGCTCAAGAAATTAACGGGCAAGTCGATACTCAATATGAAAATACGTCAGCATACCTTACCAGGGTGAACAGAGCCTTTTGCTAAATCAGCTGATATATCTGGCACAGATAATCGACACGGCCATTTAAGTTAAATTATTACATGGAGAGAAAATGAAAGTACGTCTTTTAGCAATGGTATCCGCATCTTTAATTCTTGCTGGCTGCGCAGGATCGGTAAAACCAGACACCGTAAAGGCGGCAAATGGTAGCTCAATTGAAATTTACAGCGTGTCCGCCATTCCAGAGCTGAATAACAATCGAGTGGCCGATAGTCACTTACGCGAAGTGACTCCGGCTCATGCAGCGGCCGGTATGGGGATCGCTGTGGTCGGCGCATTACTCGGAAGTATCAACAGTAGTGATTTTGATAAAGAGAACTATAAAGGAACAACAGTCGAAACGCTGGAGAACCCAACGAACAACTGGTTTATTCCAAAAGCCAAACAAAATATTACTCAGTGGATGAATGAAAAAGGTAACGGCCACCTCTATAAACAACCGCTGTATATTGGTAAGGCGACCTGGGCATTAATCTATAAAGATGCGAATGCTGCAACACCGCTTTACCAGCTAAAATATAAAGTTCTGTTCTATAAACGTCCGGAAAGCGGGAATATGTTCTCTGCATTTACAGTAGCAGAATGTACCCCAACACCTGTCGAGGCCCCATTGAGCGACTGGAATGCAAACAATTATAAGAAAGTTATCAGCGAAACTGAAAAATATATGAATAGCTGCTTGCTTGAACTGAATAATCAGCTTCCACGCTTGCTAAAACAGTAATACTCTCTACTGAGCCCGACTCAGTGTTCTCACTTTGTTTTTAATACGACTCGATGAGTCCTTCATCGAGTCGATTCAGAATCCATTATTACATAGCCGTCATGATGAGAAAAAGTTAACAGGTTAACGTCCCGCAAGAATGATTTTACAGAAAAGTTCCAGAGAAAACACACCAGAAGGATCATTCTCCTGACCAGGAAGAATGACAAGGTCAAGCATCCGGGTGTATCTCTGAGTCGTGGCGTTATATGTTTCTTTAGTGAGATCCATGTCCGAATGATAACCCAGTAACGTCAATATCTTTGACACATCTAACATATTACGTTCGCTGATCGAATCAAACCCCTGAAATGCGAGGTCGTGCGTAAGCGAAAAATTTGGAATAGCAGTAAAAAGCTTATCCTTTTCACTATCCGAAAACGTGTGATAGGTTCTCTGCAGTTTCTTAAAAAGACAAGCTGTTTCATTAATAAAAACAGTTTCTTCCGGAACTTCAAACTCATTCAGAAGACCGGGATACGCCACTTCCAGCGCCCATAAATGGTTTGTCGAAATAGCAGTACGTATAAGCTCTGTGTCATAGCCATTTCGTAAATCAAAATGGTCAAAAAGATCACACATCATAAAAACACTCAGTTTATGCAGACCTTCAACAATCATGTTGCTTACCTCAATAGCCCCATTACAAGCCTTTCATGCTCTTGTACGAAATAAACATTCTGTTAATAACGTCCTGGAACATTTCCAAATCACTATTATTCATGCAAGACAGTAATTCATTCAGTTTCCTGTCCCGCTCGCTCATAGCTTTGGCAAGGATAATTTCTCCCGCCGTGGTGAGCCGGACAATTTTCACTTTACGATTACCAGATTCTTTTTCACGTGTAATGAATCCGGCTAATAAGAGAAAATCCAGTGCTTCCGTGACACTTCGGGAGCTGAAGTTCAGACAATCCATGATGCTTGAAGCATAGCATTGTGGTGTATCTTGTATCACCTTCAACACACGCAATTTTGATAAGCTTAACGCCATTGGCAATAAAGCTTTATTAACTTCATTCCTCATCTCGTGATAAAGGACATTAAGTTTTTCAATCACACGAATAAGATCGTGCGATTGCTGCTTTTCGCTCATTCCGAAATACCTTTAAGTTTATATCTGAGAACCTTACCCACACCAGATTTAGGTAATGCATCAATATACTCAATATGTTTAGGCACTTTATATGATGTCACAAATTTTCGGCAGTAATCCCGAATATCACTTTCCATTGGCGTTATATCTGATGGCACGATAAATAGTTTTATCGCCTCGCCAGTAACATCATCCTGCACGCCTATTGCCACCGCCTCTTTGACTGATGGATGTTGCAGAACCACAGCTTCAATTTCAGCAGGGTAAACATTAAACCCGGAAACTATAATGATATCTTTCTTTCTGCCCTGAATAGTAATGACGCCTTGCCGATCCTGCACGGCGAGATCGCCTGTGAAATACCATCCATCTCTTAAAGCCTCATGAGTTTCTCCATCTCTTTTCCAGTACCCGGACATAACCTGAGGCCCTTTGACTGCGACTTCACCTTTTTCACCGGGTGAAACAGTATTCCCATCGGCATCAACCAGTTTTATCTGCGTCTCTGTCACGGCACAACCCACGTTACTCAGGCATTGCGTGGTTGCAAAAGACTGAACGGAAACCAGAGGAGAACACTCCGTCATGCCGTAACCCGCCAGAATCGGTTTTCCTGTCATGCCGAACCATTTCTCAGCCACCGGGCGAACCAGCTCCGTACCACCGCTAACGCAAAAATTCACTGCTGAGAAATCCAGTTCTGTAAATTTATGGTGGTTCAACAATGCGTTATAAAGCGTGTTAACCCCTGTAATGGCCGTAAATTTATACTTCATCATGGCACTGATGACGTCATCAATTTTTCTGGCATCTCTGATAAAAATATTCACTGCGCCAATCGAAAAGAAATAAAGGAAATTCACCGTTAGTGAAAAGATATGATATAAGGGCAATGCAGTTACAATTCGCTCTTTACCCTTTGTCAGATATTCACCGCAAACATGATGTAATTGATTGAGGTTTGCCGCGATATTGCCATGAGTCAACATTGCCGCCTTTGGAATTCCACTCGTGCCACCGGTATACTGAAGAAAGGCCAGGGTATTCTGTTTTACCTCGGGAGCGGTAAATGAACAAGACTGTCCCAAAAATATAATTTTTTCGAGAGTGGTGAGATTTCCCTTTTCATATGAGTCAGATAGACATTCATCCGGCGTGTCCGGAAAATCATCCATACCAGCTTCAATAATATAAAGATTATCACCTTCCGGACATTTTTCTTTCAGTTCTGGTAACGTAATGATGGCCTTAGGACAACAGTCCATCATGTATTTTTCAATTTCATAGCGTGTCGAATTTGGGTTTATGTTAACAACGACCATCCCTGACCGTAACACCCCCATGACTGATATTGCATACTGTAATGAATTTGGAAGCATGATAGCAATACAATCACCACGCGTAAAAAAAGCTTCATTTTGTAACCATGCAGCGATATTTCTGCTGAGCTCGCCCATTTTTGCATAACTGACTATCGCATCGTTGCATATAATGGCAGGATAGCACTCATAAGTTATGCAAGATGATTCAAACATTTCGGTCAAAGTATGATGTTCTTTAGTTTGGTTCTGCTTCACCGCATTGCCTCCCGGTCATTGTCTTTAACTAATCTTTAACATTAGAGATGTTTAATCAAGAGCTGGAGTGGTGTTTTTTTATAAGTGGGAGTTTCCTCACTTATTTTAATTTCACGGCGTTACTTCATGCTTCCACTATATTTCATAGTCACAACCCCATGATCAAATAACTCAAAAACACAATACCCCAACACTCCAAATAAATTTGAAAATAACTTTTTATTTTTTAACAAAATTACAAAAAAAGAACATCGCATTAAGCCCAACCAGAGGCTTAAGTACAAGACAAATTATAACGTTGAGGTGAGGTTAAAGAAGTGTCGCTGGCTCTCCTCTAACCCCTTAGCGGCATCCCTGAACGAGTCCGGCAATACGCTATCGGGAACAGGATAATAAACATCGCCATCGCTTACAGTCCTGCCATTTAACACACTGGAAATCTTGTCCATATTACCCTGAATCCCCAAAATAAATTCATTGGCGGGTTCCTGGTTTTTCAGATGTTCTTTTTCAAACGAAACGCGATCGATATAAAAAAGCACATTTTTTATGGCGTTCAAAATCGACAGAGAGTGTTGATGCAACTGATCATGCGATCCTTCAGCGCTAAACCAGGTGGGTTCAATGGCAACTCTGGCCGCGATATCTTCACATTCCACGAGACCGGTCGCGACCTTCTGACGTGTTTCATTATGGCGAGTTGCACTGTGAAGCCAGCTCCGGGCTTCATCAAATAATGCACCAAGATTCTGCAGCATTACACCGCCCTCTCGTTCCGGTCTTATCAGGGTATGGATAAGACCTGCAACGATAATCCCCAGGATAATACCGACGATCCTGTCCCTTACTTCTGTCAGCCCTGTGACCGGACCAAACGTCTCAAGCGTCGCAAGAGCGAAGGTGAACATGATTTGCACCCCTGCATAACTTACATTCTCCGGGCCAGCAGAGATCCACGACGACAATGCGATGACGGGAAGCACAATACAGAGCAAGCCAAACAGCGTATCGATCCGTGGAGTAAGATAGACAATAGTCACCAGCGCAAACACACTGCCAACTGCAGCCCCGACCAGACGAAGGATGATTTTCCGCTGCGTATTCCCCAGACCTGGCTGCGCAACAATGAGGCAACTGAGCATAATGGTATGAATACCTGACCAGTCCGTTGCGGTATAGAACAAATAACAAACTGCCGCACTCAGCAGTGTTTTAAGTGAAAAAAACACATAATGTTCGTTGCTGAAGGCATCCTTTACCAGAAAACCCGCGTGTGTAGCTGGCGATGGTACCTGGGTATTTGCCTTATTTTCCGCTGCCGCCACTTTTTTGTTATAAGAGCTGATAATGCCCGCTATCGCGATAAAGGCCGGTTCTGCGGAATGCAATACCGGAGGTTTCGTTTGCCAGTCAGGCTCCCCATTAATTAGCATTAATTCTAACGGCTTTAGTGCATTACGGAGTGTTTCTGCATCCTTTAATACATCCTCCCCTTCAAAGCTAGCGGGAAGATGGCACGACGCCGTACGCAGTTCAGAAACAATTGCGATCGCAGTAAGATAATGCCCCCCTTTTTGTGCAGCATGTTTGTCCCGCATCGTTTTGTAACGCAAAAGCCGGTACAGCGTCTGAATATCGCGTCCTGCCTGGCTTAAGGTATTTTGTCTTCGCAGTAACGTGGCATCAGCTGAAAGCAGAGAAGCCATATCCGACAGTTGTTTTCCAATGGCCCGTTTTAGCTGGATCTCCGGCTCCACTGGCATCAGGAGAGAATTGACAATTAATGTCACGGCAATGGGGTAGTTAACGGCCACCCATACCCAAAGGATCCCTCTGACCAGAGTTTCTGCATCAGGTGAAATATCCACAAGGCTTTGCGTGTATATTGCGACAATAGCGACCACAAAAAATACCACACCGATTTTTGTCGTCCGCATCAAAAACACGCTGACAAAAAAAAGCGTGAAGGAGATTAGGATCCGCAAAAACGGGGTATTCCATGTCACTTTCAGAACCATTAATGACAGAAGAATAGAGAAAGTGGACCCGACGATAAACAGTATCCCCGTCAGTCTGGTCACAACAATGTTCGTCTGGGTGACAAAAAAAACAGTAATTAATGACAAAGCCAGCAGCGGTACCTGCAGGCTTTGAGACATGATCACCACAATCGTACAGGCCACCATAGCACGTAAGACATGGTTCAGACGCCCGGGATATGGACGCATAGAAATCCACAAATCACTCATAGCAGGAGACGTGGTACCCATAGCCTGACCCCGTTAAACCTTGTTGCCGCGGTGCAACGTTACAACAGCTGAAGCACCAATACGGAAGAGTCCTTTATCGGTTTCAGACATTTTTATTTTTACCGGGAAACGCTGGGAAACATGAACCCAGTTAATGGTCTTTTCGACTAACTGCAGGCCTCCGACGGTGGCACTGTCACCCGGAGCAACGCCATAGCTCATTGACTCTACGGTGCCAGAAAAAGCTTTGCTGGTATCCGCCATGATAAATACCGTTGCCGTTGTTCCTTCAGTAATACCTTTCAGATCGGTTTCCCGGAAGTTGGCGATGACATACCACTGTCTTGTATCAATGAGCGTCATGACGGGTTGCGCCAGGGATGCATATTGACCCGCCGTGGTCTTCAGTGCCGTGACTCGTCCATCGAATGGGGCACGAACTTCACTGTATTCAAGATTCAGCTTAGCTTCGGCAATTTGTGCCCTGACTTCATCCCGCTGCGCCACAAGCGCATCCACACCGCTGACAGCGGCACTGGCCTGTCGGGCCTGAAGTCTGGTCGAGTTATAATTAGCTTCAGCACTGTTTCTCGCTGTTCTGGCCTGCTCCAGCTCTTCTTTAGACACATAGTTTTTACCCATCAGCGCCAGCTTACGGTTATATGTATCCTGCGCCTGCTGATACTGACTACGGGCACTCTCTACCTGGGCAGCGACGGCATCGGCGTTGTACTGCTGCGCACTGACGGAGCGTTCTGATAACTTGATCTGCTCATTCAGGGCGATCAGGCGGGCCTGACTGGCATCCAGTGAATTCTGGAATGGACGCGGATCAATGCGGTAAAGCAGCTCCCCTTTCTTCACGAGCTGGTTATCTTTGACTGGCAATTCAATAATTCTGCCACTCACCTCAGGAACGACGTTGATGGTGTCAGCATAGACATAAGCATCATCAGTACGCGGTGCGGCATCAATTCTGAACAAGACAAGCACCAAAACCATCAGCGTCACCAGTAATAAACTGAGCGCATAAATTTTTCTTTTTACGGTCATTTCGGCACCTTAAGACGGGAAGAAAATCAGCCATGCCAGCATAGAAATCAATGCTGTAACGCAGGGATACACAACGACTGCCGGGGATAACCAGCCCGTTTTGTGCAAGTTACTGGAAAGTAGGTGTAAGAGCGTCATTCCTGTAACACCGATGCCCGTACACAGAAGCCAGTCAGGGAAGGATGCGCCGAAAAAGACAACAGAAGGTGCGGGAGAACACCCAGTCAGGGAGCTCACGGCAATAAACAGCACCGTCAGAAGATGGAATGATGATGGCTTGCCTGGATGTTTGTACATTTTCGTATGTTCATGAAATTTAATGTGAAAGTAGCTAAATTTGAATCTTTATTCAAGTTTAGCTTATCTTATACAGCACCAAATCTCAAGATCGTGCAAAATAGACAACCAACAGGTCACCTTCTTCCGGGACGCATTATGGCAATTTCAGATACCAACCGCTTACGCCCCCCCATGCAACGAAGGGGGCACCTCAGGGTTCAAAAAATCCTGGATGCAGCCGCTGAGATTATCAGTGACATCTCCATTGAAAAGCTCACTATTCAGGAGCTTGCAAAGCGTTCAGGTACAGCGCCGGGTTCGCTTTATCATTTTTTCCCCGATATTGAGTCCGTTAAGGCATCACTGAAGCTCAGTTTTGATAACAAACTTTCCGAGATGCTGGACGCGATAAAGAACAAACATGTGGAGCAGGACTGGTGCTCTTTGCCTGCAGGCGATCTTATTAATACTATTTTTCAGCCCTATGCCAACTTCCTTATTGAGAACAAGGCCTATTTACCACTTCTTCTGAGAATAAATCCGGATTTTACACAGTCGAAGTTTCTTGCATTCCTGATCCATATATTAGAGTGCAGGATCAAGAACGTTACGAAACCAGAAATTATACGAGAAGCGAACTTCCTTCATTCCCTCGCTATAGGTACTCTGCAGCAGGCTTTCCAGCGGGATAATAAACTTCCTTACGAGTTCATTCCCAAAATACTGCATACTCTGGCACTCTACCTTGAATCAACGGAAGTACAGTTGGTTAAATCAGATTAGTAAAATGCCTTTGATATCAAAGGCATTTATTGCTGATATATGTCTGAGTACATGTCCTGAAGTGCAAGGTTGTTAACGCAACCACCCTGTCCCATGCACTACCTCTCATAGCATCAAGAGGTGGTTGAATTGCATGCTGACTCCCTCCGCGAAAGAACGTCACAGCCACTGAGTAAATGTGGTTAGCAAACCGATGTTCTTGATACTGAATTTTCTATAATTAAAAAAAAGCCTGCAATTAAGCAGGCCAAATTCAGAAGAATACTTCGCGCTTAAGTATATCAAGAAATCGTGGACAAACTATCTTAAAAAGCCAATTAAAATCAATCAACCTATTATTAGATTGAGAGCATTTATTGCCAAAATGCTTTTTAATTTCACTAATGGTGATTACATTCTTCTATTTAATTTCGCCATGAAATTTTTATATAAACTGCACACTTGCCTCTCTTTTTACCGTGTCCAAATAGGTCTTTATCCATATAACCATATCTGCATAATCTCTCCAGTATCTTATGATATTTTGCGCTAATTGCTGGTGAATCAGGATGTAAGGACACTGGTTTTAGTTCCATGCACTTTTTGAGATATCTGGTGTTTCAGCCATCAACCTATACTCTTCCGGCACCTGGTTATTCAGTGACTCATGGGGCCTCACGTGCCACAGGACAGCGGTTTCATGCATAACGTCTATCGACCCGCCGGGTTAAGTACCTCAGGCGTCACCAGCGGAGCCGGGTTACACACCGAAAGACATCTTTAACGGTACACCCGGCTTTGACGAACGTCAGAACGGCAATGCTCTGGTGTTCAGTAAAACGGGTTTTACGCGGGGCGATCTCCTCGGGGAACATAATCAATATGTCGGAAGATCTCTAAAAGTGAATGGTTCGGTTTACAGGGATGGTTACAAGAAAATCGATACAGGAATAACCTCAACTGGTGGCCGGTTTTAGTTGACCACCACAACGTGAGCTGGTACAAAAATTTTTAATTTATAAATCAGTCAGCCGTATCGTTAGGATATCATCCTGAGTATGTTGTCTCCGACGATTTACAGTTTTCAGGTAGCCTATGAATGAGCCTCTGTCTCCTACCGCCGTTATTGTGGATGACCATCCCCTGGCGCGCATGGCCATACGTGGCGTGTTGGAAAAACAGCACATTGTCATCATCAAAGAGTTTGAAAGCGGGGCTGCGGCCCTAAAGGCATTGACGAAAACAGCGGTGGATATCGTCGTTGTGGATGTCGAAATCCCCGGCATAAATGGCGTTGAGCTGGTAGAGAAACTCAGGGCGCAGCGTTTTACCGGTGTGTTAATCGTAGTATCAGCAAAAAACGACCGCTATTACAGTAAACGCTGCGCGCAGGCTGGCGCGAATGCTTTTATTAGTAAAAAGCAGGATATGGAAAATATCCTCGCAGCGATTAATGCGGCGCAAAATGGTTATAGCTACTTTCCCTTTTTCCTGGAAGAACCGTCTGCGGCACTCACGGATAACCAGCGTCTTGAATCTCTCTCCGCGCAGGAGATGAAAGTAATGAACTATATGCTGAGCGGCCTTGATAATACACAGATCGGCGAAGCGATGTATATTAGCAGTAAAACGGTAAGCACCTATAAAACGAGATTAATGGAAAAATTAGGCTGTAAATCATTAGTCGAACTCCTCTCTTTTGCCCATCAGAATAAGCTGACCTGAAGATGGATCTACGGCTTGTACTACTCCTGCTCCTCTGGGTTTTCAGCGGACGTGCTGTTTATGCTCAGGATGCCTCCCCCATTGAGCTGGAGCTGTCGGGATATAGTTACATTACGCCGGTACCGGTTTACTTGAGCGAGGATGACAAGCGCTGGCTGTTGCAGAAAAGAGCGCTACGCGTCGGGGTCTATCAACCGGAGCAGGCTCCGTTGGTGCAAACCACGCTCAGCGGGCGCTACAGGGGAATGAATGCTGACTATCTGACGCTAATCCATTACTCGCTAAATGTCCGCATCGCCGTGCTGAGCTATAAAAACCGCGCCGATGCGATCCGCGCACTACGTGCGGGTGAGATTGACACGGTGTTGACCGGTCTTGATACGTTTCCGTTCGCTGAGGAGGGTATTCAGCTCTCGGAGTCACTGGTGCATTCCTGGCCCGTGCTGGTGACCTCGCTCTCTAACGTTATGGGGCCCTTGCAAAGTCCGCAAAGTACTCGTATTGCGGTTGTTGAGGGCTATCCTGGCGCTGATTTCATTCATGAGGCGTTTCCGAATGCCGAAATAGCCAATTACGCCAGCTATCAGGAGGCGCTGAACTCCGTTATTACCGGGCAGAATAGATGGTTTATGGGAGATTCGCTGACCACCAGCACCTGGCTTTCCCAGGAGTTCAGCCTGGCATTGAGTACGGTTAAATACTGGCCTTCGCCGCAGAAAATGAGCCACTTTTTATTCTTACCGGCACAAGAGCGCTTGCTGAACATCATTAATAGCACCATCAATGCAATAGATGAAAATCAGCATGGACAAATTGCGCAGTCGATGATCGACAAAGGCAATCTCTCTTTTTTGCTCGAACCACTCAATCTGACGCCTCGTGAGAAACAGTGGCTAAAAACAAACAAAACGCTGCGGGTAATTATTAATCCGTGGTTTGCACCTTACACCATGGCCGACAATAATCAGGAAGTACGGGGTATTGTAGGGGATATTCTTAATCTGATTAGTCTGCAAACCGGCCTGCAATACGAAACAGTTGTCGTCAACTCGCATGAAGATATGCTTTCGGAGATGAAAAAAGGCAACTGGCATATTGTACAGGCCGCCACCTATGATTTGAGCCTCCAAAACGCCCTCTCCTTCACTCATCCTTTTATTACCACCCAGTTTGTCACCGTTGTCAGAAAAGAAGATGCTCAGGCGATAGCGCTAAAGGCAGGGGCGCACGTGGCGATAAGCGCAGATCACCCGCTACTGATGCAAATGAAAGCCCGTCATCCGAATATCCATTGGCAAGAAGTAGAAAACTCCAGCGTGGCATTAAATCTTGTTGCAACGGGGAAAGTAGACGCAGCGATCTCTAATCAGCTCACCGCCCGCTACCTCAGCGAACATTATTATCCCGACAGGCTGACATGGCTCCCGTTACCGGAGGTGCAACCGGCGGCAATCAGTTTTGCTGTTCCCCGCTCAGAGCCTGAATTAAGGCAGATCCTTGATAAGGCCCTGGACGATATCCCCCAGAAGGAAGTTTTACAGATTGTCGGTAAATGGGTACGTCTGCCGGACGTCCAAATAGATACCTGGGAGTTGTATAACCGCCCCTTCTACCTGGTCGCGACCCTCGCTACGCTGCTGGTGGTCAGCACCTTACTCTGGGTGCTCTACCTGGCACGGCAGGTACGTAGAAGAAAAGAGTCGCAGCGTTTATTGGTGATAGAAAAGAACAAAGCGCAGAAAGCGAATGAAGAGAAACGAAACTTCCTCTCTCATATGAGCCACGAGATCCGCACCCCAGTAAGTGCCATTGTGGGATTTCTGGAACTGCTGCAAAACTCAACGACAAACCTCAGCCCTGAAGATAAAACCTCGGTCGATCATGCCGTTACAGCTTCGCGCTCACTGTTGAAACTGATTGGTGAGATCCTCGATCTGGAGAAGATAGAGTCCGGTTTGCAGGAAGTGATGCCGAAGTGGGTGCATGTTGATGCGATTCTCAAAGAAAAAGTATTACTTTTTACCGCGCTTGCCGCGCAGAAAGGGATAGGACTGCGCTATGACTCGCATCTGGATCCAAAAGAAGCTATGCAGCTAGATCCACAGATGTTGGGACAGGTACTGATGAATCTTATCGGCAATGCGGTGAAATTTACCCGTCATGGACACGTTCAGGTCTCGGCGAAGAAGCTGAATCACACACTGGTAATTTCTGTAAACGATACAGGACCCGGTATCAGCGGCGAAGAACAAAAGTCGCTTTTTATGCCCTTCAGTCAGGGGAAAATGGGGGAATTTCATCGCGGGTCAGGGCTGGGATTGGCTATCACAAAGGCATTGATGAAGCAGATGGGGGGCACAATAGATCTGCAAAGTGAACTTAATCAGGGAACCAGCGTGACGCTGAGCCTGCCAGTACAAATTTCATATGATGCACTCACTGAAGTCGTTGAAACTGAGCCCTCACCGCCTCCGTTTATTGGCAAAGCGCTGCGGGTATTAATTACCGACGATCACCCTTCCAGTCGTCTGCTGTTAAAACGTCAGCTCGCCTCACTGGGAATTGCTGCGGATGAAGCGAAAAACGGCGAAGAGGCATTACGCTATCTTCAGCAGGACCGTTACGATTTATTGATTACCGACCTTAACATGCCCGTGATGGACGGTATTGCGCTTACCCGCGAAGTAAGAAGATTTGATAGCGATCTTCCCATCTGGGGTCTGACCGCTACAGCGCAGCAGCATGAGCGTGAACGCTGCCTTGCGGCGGGAATGACCGACTGTCTGTTTAAGCCAATTACCCTCGCGCAGATCTCTGGCCTGTTAGCCGGAGTAAGCCAGACGAATGGAGGGGCGTTCGATGAGAAGCGCCTGGCGGTGCTGGCGCAAGGCAATCGGGGGCTTATGCTCGCGGCACTGCATGATGCACAGCGGGAAAATCGACACGATTTAGAAGCAGCCCGGGTGGCCGCACGCGACGAAGACTATCCGTCAGTGAAGTATCATATTCATCGCCTCAACGGCACTGCTCAATTGCTGGGCATTAATGAAGTCATCACTATTGCCCAAATGCTGGAAGAACGATTGCCTGACGCTGTTTCTGCGGCAGAACTGTTCGACGTTTTGAACCGAATCGAAAGCTCGCTCAACAAGCTTGACCAGGCCATTGAAAAATTTCAGCAATAGCCTCTTTTCCTACATATGTAGGCGCTTGCCGACAGAATAATAAGCCCTCGCTGATGTTGCTCTACTGTTAACCGGGTAAAATTAGCCCTGTTCCGATGCAGTACCTTTTGTTAAGTGACGATAGAATATTACCTAAGAAAAATCCAAATTGATGATTATTACAAGTTCTGGCTATCAAACAACCATAGATCATTAAGTTGCACCTATGTTTCATGGTAGTTTTAAATGCCATAATTTTTATTTTTAACTGGTGTTTTTATTTGTCTTTCATTGTTTTTAATGGATTAATGTTCTTTGAATGATGAAAAGATAGTAGAAACGATCGTTTTTAACCCCCAGTCCGAAATCCATTACTTTTATACTGTTATAAACATATAATTTCTGTAAATTTCACACTGATACATGAGAGGGATTACTGACGCTAAATAATAAAGAGGATTATGCCTGGAAGGTAAGTTTATGGATTTGTCAGGTTCCATTTTTTCTGATGATTATTTTTTTATCGTCGGCATGAGTGAGTTGTTAACTCCGGAGTTGATTGATGAAAATTATTGTATTATAGACATTGAAACGATATGCATATCTGAGGTGCGAAAAAACATAATTTCCGGAAAAAAAGTTATTATTTTTATCAGCAACGTTCTTGACTACTATGCCTTAAAGCATATGCCTGACTTCGTCTTTATTGACAAGAAGTGCCGATTAAATGAAATTCTCTCCTGTTTGCTGGTTAAGAACTCACAATATAATTACAGAGTGAAATATTCACTTTCTCAGCGTGAGGAAGAAGTGCTCTCTTGCATACAAAAAGGGTTGGATGTCAAAGAGATTAGCCAGCAATTAGGAATGACAATAAAAACGTTTTATGCACATCGCCGCAGTCTGATTTTTAAACTACAGCAAGGTAACCGTGTTGCGCTGTATCAGAACATTGCGCGCAGTGAGGTCTATAAGCAGAGCTCTTATGAATATGACTGAGTAGCATGCTTTATTAAAAATGGTTTTATGAATGTAAAAGTCCACATGGATTTCTTTAATATTTAAAATTTGTTTTCTTACAATTTAATTAACTATATGGAATTTATATATGAAAAAGATTGCACTGCTTTCTGCTCTTGTGTCGCTGTCCGTTTCTCAGGCTGCAAATGCTGCTGATGGGGTAATTAATTTTACCGGTAGTATCACGGGTACGGCATGCGTGGTCGACACAACGTCTATCGCTCAACCCGTTGAGCTCGGCACCATTTCAACCACCGCTTTTACCGGCGGTAATAACACTACGGCGGCGGCGAAACGTTTTAACATTGTGCTGAAATCCTGCCCGGCCAGTATTTCCAGCGCCAGCATTCGCTTTGATGGCACGACCAACACCGCTAATCCCTCCATTCTGGCGCTGAGCAACGGGCAAACTGCAACTAACGTCGGAGTAGCTCTCTATGAGCAGGACAGTACGACGCTGATTCCGGTGGGTTCCTCCTCAGCAAGGGTAAGTCTGCTGGAAGATGTTAATAACACGCTGACTTACTTTGCTAAATATATGGCAACGGGAGTCGTTGGTGCGGGAACGGCAAACTCTTCGACATCATTTACCGTGACTTACCAGTAAAAACAGGGCCACTTGTGGCCCTTGTTATTCTCTCAGGATCTCTTCATGTTACAGAAAGTACTTAAAAAAATCGCCGTGAGTTTACTCCTTCTCTCTTCCGCGGCAATTAGTGGTGTGGAAATAGGCGGCACCCGACTTATTTATAATAGTAGCGGTAGTCAGGCGGCAATCAGCGTGAGTAACCCGGACAATACACCATATCTGATTCAGTCATGGGTGAGTAGCAATGAAAACAGTGACGATGGTGATAGTCCATTTATTACCACGCCGCCTTTATTTAAACTAAATCCGCATGCGCAGAATTCGGTTCGTGTGATGTTAATCGGTAATTCTGTACCTCAGGACCGGGAAAGCGTGTATTGGCTAAATATTAAATCAATACCGTCATCGTCGGCGGATGCGAAAAATGAGTTGCTGATTGCAGTAAAAAGCAAAATGAAGGTTTTTTATCGCCCGTCTGGCCTAAAAGGAGATCCTTCACTGGCATATCAACAATTAACTTTTTCAGTCGCTGATGGGAAACTGAATGTGCATAATCCGTCACCTTATAGCGTGTCGCTTTATCATGTGAAAGTGAATGGAAAAGAATTAGCTAAACCTCCAATGGTTTTACCATTTCAAACCTTATCGCTATCTCAGTCGGCGTTAAATGGTGGTGAAATATCATGGCGTGCGATCAATGATTTCGGAGGTATCACGGCTGAGCATAAATTTAATTTTTAGGTTAATCATCCATGTCCCAGACCAATGTGGTGTCAGGTTTTGCTAAACTAACTCAGTTATTTTTGTTTATTCTTTTTTGTTTACGCGCTACACCAGGGCTGGCGGAAGATTATTTCTCGCCAGACTTTATTGAAACACGCGGAAATACCCCAAGGGACATTGATATATCCCTTTTTAGCAAAACCGACGGGCAGGTTCCCGGTGTTTATCATGTGGAAATTTATCTTAACGGTAACTATGTGGAAACACGCGATATCTCATTCGTCGGAAATGAAAGTGCCTTATCACCGACTCTGAAACGGGAAGATTTTACGCGCTGGGGAGTAAAACCCAACGCGCAGCCCGGCTGGATGGATATGGATGAATCAGCGAAGATCGACAATATCAGCGAACTCCTGCCGGGGAGTCAGAGCCATTTTCAGTTTGATGGCATGCGGCTTGAAGTCTCGGTTCCGCAGGAATATCTGCGACGGGATCCTCAGGGTTCCGTATCGCCGGAGCAGTGGGATGACGGGTTGAATATGCTGTTTGTGAATTATAACTTTTCAGCTGCGAATAACCGTGGTGACGCCGAATCGCACAACGACAGTTATTTAAATCTGCGTAGCGGTATCAATGCAGGTCCCTGGCGACTCCGTAATTATTCAACTTATAACAACAGCAATGGAATGAGCCGCTGGAACACAATTAGCACCTCGCTTGAGCGAGATATCAAGGTATTGAAAAGTCAGTTTAGCGTTGGTGATGGTTATACCCAGGCTGGGGTCTTCGACAGCGTGAATTTCCGTGGTGTGCAGCTTTATTCAGATGACTCGATGCTGCCGGAAAGCGTACGCGGGTTTGCTCCTGTGGTTCGCGGTATTGCACAGAGCAACGCTCAGGTGACCATACGTCAGGCCGGGAATATTATCTGGCAATCATATGTTCCCCCGGGACCTTTTATGATCGACGATCTTTATCCCACCGCCGCCAGCGGCGATCTCGACGTCTCGGTTCGTGAAGCGGACGGCTCCGTGCATCAGTTTATCCAGCCGTTTTCTACGGTACCGGTTATGCAGCGCGAAGGTCAATTCAGGTATGCGCTAGCTGCGGGAAAATATCGGGCGGCAAGCGACCAGGATAAGGAACCGACATTCCTGCAAAGTACCCTGGGCTATGGCTTACCGTGGGATACAACGGTGTATGGCGGGATGATAGTTTCTGAAGATTACTGGTCAGGCGCATTGGGTATAGGTAAGGGGTTTGGGGATATTGGCTCACTCTCTTTTGACACCACGTTTGCTCGTTCGCAGTTGCCTGAAAAGACGTCAGAAGGGGTTTCGTTACGCGCACAGTACGCCAAAGATTTCGCGACGACAGGAACATCTTTGAATTTGACGGGTTATCGTTACTCTTCATCGGGCTTTCGCGATTTTCAGGAAGCAAACGGCGATGTGAATCCGTTTCGTATTGCAAGCGATGAGATGCAGCTTGATGACAATTGGCGCTATCAGCGAAATAAACGTAGTAAGGCTCAGATAACGCTGAATCAAAGACTTCGCGACTGGGGCAACCTGAATCTCTCAGCCTGGCAACAGGATTACTGGGGAGGTAATAGCGAGCGCAGCATTAACGCGGGATACAACACCAGCGTTAACAATATTAATTACGGCCTGAACTACAGCTACTCAAAGGGGCCATGGCGCAATGACAACGATCATATCGTCGCTTTTACGATGCAGATCCCGCTATCACGTTTTTTGCCAAACAGCTGGATGACCGTTTCTGCTAACGGTAACAAAAAAGGCGATAGCGTTTCACAGATGGGATTATCCGGTTCTGCGCTGGAAGATCAAAAACTGAGCTGGAACGTGCAGCAAGGCTATAACAGCAAAGGTTCCGACGCGATGGGCAGCGCTTCCGCCAATTATAAAGGCCGCCATGGGGAGTATCAGCTGGGCTACAGCTATTCCCGTGATAACCGCCAGTTTTCCGTTGGCGCGATGGGCGGACTGGTGGTTCATCCATACGGCATCGCCGCGACTCAGCCTCTTGGCGAGACCCTGGCGCTGGTGAAAGCGGATAACGCTGCCGGAGTGAAGGTGGCAAACAATAGCGGTATTTACACCGACAGCAAAGGTTTTGCGGTGGTGCCGTACGTTACGCCATATCGACAGAACAGCCTGTCGCTGGATACCGCTACGCTGAATAACAATACCGATGTGCTCAATGATACGCGAACGGTAGTACCAACAAAAGGTGCTTTGGCGCTGGCGGATTACCCCACCGTAACGGGTTACAAAGTCATGCTGCAATTGACTGGAAGTGAGATCCCGTTCGGGGCCACAGCCATCGTTAAAAATCGCGATAACGTGGCGAATGGCATTGTGGACGATCACAAACGGGTCTGGCTAAACGGCGCACCGGAAAAAGGTACCGTTGAAGTTAACTGGGCTGGCGAAAGCTGCCGTGCGGCCTATCAGATAACACAGCCCTCTGACAAAACGCACAACGTTACTGCGCAATGTCATTGAGCCGGAGAGAAAGAAAAATGAAACCTATTTTAACCACCCTGATTATTGCTGCGCTGGGGATGTTTTCTCGTACGGTTCTTGCCTGGGATTGCACCACAACAACGCCTTCAACCGCTGTCTCACCGCAGAATATTACGATATCGCGCAACCTCCCCGTAGGCGCGGTTATCGGAACACAGCTCGTGACACCGACGATCAATGCGTTTAGTTGTTTCAATTCGGATCAGGGTCTGATCTCCAGTCAGGTTTTCGGTGTGATGGCGAACGGCACATTTGATTCGATGGTGAACGGCCGGCGAGTGTATAAAACCAATGTCGACGGTATTGGTTATGCCATCTCGGGCTCCACGACAATATGTGCTGGCGGCAGCACGGCAGTCACCGGAAGTAATACTATTCGGGGCGATATCAATACCGCTAAGCTTTGTGAGAACACCAGCGGAATGGTCAGCCCGACGTTGAATGGCACCATGACAGTGACGTTTTATAAAACCGCAACGGAAACGGGATCCGGAACGATAACTGCGAGAACGGTAGGTGCGCTGGTTTTGCTGAATAACGCGCTGCTGTGGCAATCCCCCGCAGCGAATGTCAGTATCAATGCGTTCACGGTGACTACCCCGGCCTGTAATCTGGCAACGACATCAATACCTGTTGATATGAGAGATGTGGATAAAAACACATTTAGCGGCAAAGGATCTACGCCCGGAGATGCTTACACCCAATCGTTCAACCTGCCGATGACCTGCAACGCCGGAACAAAGGTCAGCGTGAAAATGGAGGGGAGTATTTTTGATGCCAACAGAGGGGTCATCAATACTACCAGTGGCAATAACGCAGCGACAGGCGTGGGGATTCAGCTGCTTTATAACAATCTGCCGATGGCGCTGGGTTCCGATATCGCCGTGGGAACCTCCTCAACAGGCGGCAGTTTCAGCGTGCCACTAAAGGCGCGCTATTATCAGACCGGGGATACGATCACTACCGGTACCGCTAACGGCGTGCTGTCATTTACCATGACGTATCAATAGCGATATTAACGCCAGAGGAAATCTGGGTGCCGCAAGCGGACCCCGCCGAAAATTCGCATAAGATAAGCAGTGGCTTATTATTACTTACGTCTTTGCCTACAGCTGTAATTGTCCTCTGATAATTACAGACAGCTGGATGTTGTTCATTATTCATTAAATAAATTTCATTTACGACTTTCACTTTGAATGAAAACATCTGGAGCCATATGCGTTACCGCAATAGCATTATTATTTGTATAACTCTTTTTTTTGTCCTCTGTGCCGCAGGTGTAAGTTTTCTTTTTCATCAATTAATAACAAATCAAAAAAAACTGACCCAGAACCATCTACAGACTATCGTTGGTGAACTGGACAGCATTATTAGCAATGCCAGCATCGCGGGTAATCGTGCGACAGACCTGCTTAATGGTCAATGTAACAATAAAGTACAGACTGAAGTACGTAAGCTGGTGGCTACGCTACCGGATGTAACAACCATCAATTTACTGCAGGGGAAACACCTTTATTGCTCTTCAATTTTTGGCGGTGTGAATTTTACATCTGACGCACATTGGCCCCCCACTAAATCACTCTTTTTAATGAGCGATAACTCCGTCAAGCCTTCTAAATCACTGTTGGTCTACCACGTGTCCCGTGGAGAAAAAAGCGTCATGGTCGGCCTGGATAATTATTATATTCAAAATGAACTTAAAAAATATCACGGGAGTTACTCTTATATTATGACGGTGAATGGTGTTTCGCTTGATGCCACTGGGAATATTTTTAAAAATCTGTTACCTGAAGGGCAGATCACGTATTCCTCCACACAATTTAAATATAGTGTCAGCGCGTTACCTTTGGTACCGCTTAGTTTGCTCACTTTCTGGCAGAGTGAACATGACAGGATTTTACTGATTTTTTTAATTTCCGGAGGACTCTCGATATTATTTTTAAAATACCTGATTCATCGTCAATCGATGTTTTTTATGTTACGAGAGGCGATCGATAATAACCAGCTAGAGCCTTTCATCCAACCGATTGTAGAGGCTCGCAGCGGCAATATTGTTGCAGGTGAGATTTTGATGAGGTGGCAGCACCCGAAATGGGGCAATGTTCCGCCGGATCGGTTTATTCCCCTGGCTGAGAAAAATGGCCTGGTAAGCCGCATCACCGAATTGGGCATCCAATCGGTAATCCGAAGCTTTGAGTCGTTGGATTTGAAATCGCTTCCATTAACGACGCTATTTTTCAACGTCTCGGCTGCGGATTTTGCAGGCCATAGCCTGTTAAACGCCTGTCAGTCATTCAGGGATAAAACGGCGAACACAGCATTACATATTGGGCTAGAGATCACCGAAAGAGTCGCCGTTGAAGACTCCGCGTTTGTCAGAGAACTTTGTCAGCAACTTGATATGCTGGGGGTGACACTCTCAGCAGATGATTTTGGTACAGGCCACTGCAATTATAAGCTGTTGATGCAACTTCGTCCGCGCTACATCAAGATCGATAAACATTTTACCCAAGAAATTGAAACGGACGAGGGCAAAGAGGCCATCGTCCGCAATATTATCGCTATTGCAAAAGACAGGGGGTGCCTGACCATTGCGGAAGGTGTGGAAAGCGCCTCGCAGCGTGAGAAGTTGGTCGCGATGGGGGTCAGTTTTTTACAAGGTTACTTCTTTTCGAGGCCCATTAAGGCAGCGGTTTTCTTCGACAAGTTGCAGCACTCCACCCTATAAAAAGAAGCCAGAACGCTTCCTTAAACCCTGGCTTGAAAATTTTAAGGGTGGGTCTTCAGAGGGATCGTTGTCGCCGCCGCGGCTGGGCCTGGCTCAACAGTTACACGCGGTGCTGCCCCCAAACGTATTTATACAGGTTATAAGGTTAAGTACTTAACCTGCCTTCGATAATTCCGGTAGCGTGTAAACACCGTTACTGGGGTGATACGATGCCAGGCATTAAGCTTCATTGGGGCGTATCTCTGAACCGAACACAGAATGTCCCAACGGTAACTTGATTCCGGTTGAGTCCAGTTGATAACAGGAGATAGGATGCGGGTTAAAAAACGCAGGAGAGAATTTTGAGAAAAATGCCAAAGCCTCTTGTGCCATCAGCGCTTATAAACTATTCCCTGGCAGAAGTCATTTCACTTGCGGTGAGTCAGGCTGGGAAGCCGTTGCTGATTTTGCTCTGGACTGGGCTCAGTCGCCGGTATCAGGGTCCCTTAAATAAAAAGAGATAATAGCAGCTCAGGAATGGCATATTTTAAACAACGTGCCATTCAAATGGCACGTTGTTCCAGCCTGAAAGACATTACCGGGCAAAAAAATAGATCGTCAGCTAGCGAAAAACGGTAATCGCATCGACCAGTTGTGTTGCCTGATGATTCATCTTTGCCGTCGCATCGGCACTTTGCTGAACGAGCGTCGCGTTTTGATGTGTAATTTCATCAAGTTTTTCAACAGAATGAGAAACTTCACCTAACGCACCGGCCTGCTCTGCCGTCGCCTCACTAATCTGCGCAATCAACAGCGTCACATTTTTTACCCGCTCCACAATTTCCTGCATGGTTTTCCCGGAGTCATCCGCTAATTGTGTACCCAAATGGACATGCTGAACGCTTTCTTCAACGAGCTGTTTAATCTCCTTCGCGGCATTCGCGCTACGCTGAGCCAGATTGCGTACTTCTGCTGCGACCACGGCAAAGCCTTTCCCTTGTTCTCCGGCCCGGGCGGCTTCCACTGCGGCATTAAGCGCCAGAATATTGGTCTGGAATGCAATGCTGTCGATGATATTGGTAATCCGCGATATATGCAGTGAACTCTCTGTTATTGCAGACATCATGGATATCATGCTGCTCATTACATCGCTGCCTTTCTCAGCGGCATCCCGGGATTCCTGTGCCAGCGTTTTGACCTGGGAGGCGCTTTCGGTATTATTTTTTACCGTAGTCACCATTTGATGCATCGTGGCTGCGGTACGTTGCACATTCGATGCGGTCTGGTCGGTTCGCTGGCTGAGATCGTTATTTCCCGTGCTCAGCGCATCGGAGGCTTTGAGTACATTAATGGCCTGACCGCTCACATCATCCACCAGCCATCGGAACATGAGCCCAAGCTGGCTAATCGAGCGCGAAATGATCCCTACTTCATCGACCCGGTCCAGGAGCGTGACTTTATACATCGCGCCGCTGGCGACCTCTTTAGCGTTTCGACATAATTGTTCAATCGGGCGGGATATTTGTGATTCAAGCCATGCGGTAACAAGCAGTAATAACATGGTCATCAGGGGGATAAAAATTACCAGTTTTTCAATATTAATGGAGGACAACCATGCAACCGGAATACTGAGCAGTAAGGTTGCTAAAAGCGGAATACGTAATCGCCATTTCAGAGGAAGTGTTTTGAGTAGTGAACGCCATCGCATCCAGCCTGTACGAATAATCAACCCTTTGTGAAACTTATGTCCTTTTGCTGTACCTTCGCGAAAATTTCGATATATCTTCTCGGCATCCCGGGTTTCATCCTCTTCAGGCTGTGTCCTTACCGACATATAGCCTTTAATTTTACCTTCTCTTATTACCGGAATAGCATTCGCACGAACCCAATAATGATCGCCATTTTTCCTGCGATTTTTTACCAGTGCTGACCAGGGCTCACCCTGACGAAGCGTTGACCACATATCTGCAAAAGCTTCTTTGGGCATATCGGGATGACGGACAAGGTTATGAGGTTGCCCCTTGATTTCATCGGCGGTAAAACCACTCACATTGATGAAAGCATCATTCGCATAAGTAATGTAACTGTTCTCATCGGTTGTCGACATCAGCGTCGCCTTGCTGTCGAAAACAAATTCTTTCTGTGTAACCGGTTGATTATCCCGCATAGTGATACATCCATATGAACACTGTTATCTGGTATCGCAATTATCGGCTCAAAAGCAAAACGCATGACAAATTGTTATCAATCTGATAACCAGATCACAACGACTGAAGATAGGTTAGCGAATAAAAACGACATGCTGACTTCTCCGTAAACCGGAGCGGGTACAGGGAGTCGGAGTATCGAATAAGCACCTTAAATCACGCTGAGGCGTATGTTAGACCTGAGGATGATTCAGTTTAAAGTCAAATATACTTTAAATTTAATTTAAATCATGGTCATTGTGTTTACCTGCACGTCAGTGTTGTTTAAGGAATGTTTTTTAAAGGACAATTTCATTTATGGTAGCGTATTTTTGTATTTTTTTTGGAAATAACTTGCTGGATAACGAAATATGTTAAGATATAAAAAATCACTCTGTGCTTATGGATGAGCAAATGCTTTGGCGTTATCTGCTGGCTTCTCTTTTCATTTTCTATTCCTGTACTTCGTTAGCGACCCGGCTTAGCCCGGCTGACAGGGAAACCCTTCAGCAACAGCAGCAGGATATTTTGCAACAAAATCAGCAGCAACGCGAGGAACTGGAACGCCTGACGCCTGCTCCGGCATTACCTTCGCCCCCTGTAGAAAATAATGGCGGGCCCTGTTTTCTGATTAATCGCATTACTCTGAATAACGCCACGCTGATTAGCCAGAAACAACAACAGCAGCTAACCACGCCTTATTCCCACCGCTGTCTGAATCTGGCAAAAATAAGTGAACTGACGCACAACGTTTCCGACTGGTACATCAGCCGGGGCTATATTACCAGCAGGGCATTTTTGACCGAACAGGATTTATCCCACGGCGAATTAACACTGGAAATTCTGGAAGGCCGGCTGGAGAAAATTGAACTCGATGGCCAGACACCGGCCATGTTGCGCACCGTATTTCCTGGTGCGGAAGGTCATATTCTTAATCTGCGTGATATCGAACAGGGAATGGAGCAGATTAACCGCCTGCGTAGCGTCCCGGTACAGATTGAAATTCTGCCCGGCACCACCCAGGGTTTATCGGTGGTCAGCCTGACTGCCACGCCGGAGTTTCCGCTCAACGCATCGCTGGGTTTTGATAACAGCGGGCAGAAGAGCACCGGCACTGGTCAGCTCACCGGATCGCTGACGGGTAATAATCTGCTTGGTCTGGCCGATAAATGGTCACTGAACGGCGGGCGCAGCAGTGATTTCGCCACCGGCCATGACGCTCAGAGTTTTCAGGCAGGCCTGAGCCTGCCGTACGGCTACGCGCTGCTCGATTACAGCTATTCCTGGAACAACTACCTCAGCACAGTCAGTAGCCGGGGCTACGACTGGCACTCCAGAGGCGATACTCAGACCCATCGTCTGACGCTCACGGACGTGCTGTACCGCAACGGTGATATGAAAACGGCCCTCAGCCTCGGCATGGCGCGTCGTAACAGCCGCAACTGGCTGAATGACGCCCCGCTGAAAAGCAGCAGCCGGGTACTCTCAAATGTCATGGTGGGTATTAATCACAGCCAGAAAGTTGCCGGTGGATCTGCGACCTTCAACCCGGCGCTGACGAAAGGTGTTCCGTGGCTGGGTGCTGAAAATGATGAGGGCAAAGCACCAGACGCTCCCAAAGCGGAATTCACTAAAGGGTCGTTAACGGCCAGCTTCTACCGCCCCCTCACCCGGCGCGTCACATTTCTGACCAGCCTGTATGGACAGGCAACCGGCGACCGGCTGTACGGCAGCGAACGCCTGACAATCGGCGGTGAAAGCTCGGTTCGGGGGTTTAAAGAGCAGTATCTGGCCGGAGACAACGGTGGCTACTGGCGTAACGAACTGAATATTAGCCTCTTCAGCCTGCCGGGGATCGGGGAGATCAGCGCTGTCGCTGCCGTTGATGGCGGCTGGTTAAAGCATGACAACGACGACGCTAACGCCTCCGGTACGCTATGGGGAAGCGCTGTCGGGCTTGCCAGTACCGGACGCTTTCTCTCCAGTCAACTGACCCTTGGCCGGCCGATTGCCTGGCCTACAGAACTCACCCCAGACCGTTTTTGTGTTTATTACCGCCTTGGACTGGCACTCTGAATAAGGATATCTCTGCAATGGCTCAGCACCCTGAACACACGGTTCGTTTGTCCCAGCGACTGCTGAGTTATTGCCTGATCAGTTTCCTTATCCTCCAGCCGGTGGCCCCGGCGCTGGCGGCCGCCATTACGCCTGTCACACCGGGAACCCAGGTGGATCAGGCGGGTAATGGGGTACCGCTTATCAATATTGCCACGCCTAATGCGGCAGGCGTTTCACATAACCAGTATCAGGACTACAACGTCGGCAAAGAGGGGGTCATCCTCAATAACGCCACCGGGCAGTTAACGGCGACACAGCTAGGCGGGCTGGTTCAGAACAACCCCAACCTGAAGGCCGGGCAGGAAGCGAAAGCCATTATTAACGAAGTGACCGGCACCAGCCGTTCTCAGCTTCAGGGCTATACCGAAGTCGCCGGTAAAGCGGCCAGCGTGATGGTCGCCAACCCCTATGGGATAACCTGTAGCGGGTGTGGCTTTATTAATACCCCGGCGGTGACGCTGACGACCGGTAAACCGCAACTCGATGCGAACGGTAATTTGCAGTCGCTGAACGTGACGGGTGGCAGCATCACCATCGACGGTAACGGTCTGGATACCAGTAAGAGTGACAGCGTGTCGATTATCTCCCGTGCGGCAGAGATCAATGCGCAGCTGTATGCCAAAGACCTGAGTATCACCACCGGTGCTAACCGGGTGGACGCCAGTGGTCATGTCAGCGCCATCAGCGGGACTGGCCCGGTTCCGGTACTTGCTGTGGATACCGGTGCGCTCGGAGGGATGTATGCCGACCGTATACGGCTGGTTTCCGGTGAAAAAGGCGTTGGGGTTAACCTGGGTAACCTCAACGCCCGCCAGGGAGACATCCGGCTTGACGCCAGTGGTAAACTGACACTCAACAACACGCTCGCCAGCGGCACGCTTACGGCTTCCGCTCCGGAGATAACGCTGACCGGAAGCCATCAGACCGGCCAGACGATGACCCTGACAAGTCAGGGTGACACGACACTCAATAACGCCACACTTGCCAGCGGTGGTGACCTGACGCTGAACAGCGCCGGTCAGCTCTCTGCCAGCCACAGTACGCTGGCGGCAGGGGTGAATGCTCAGGGGAAAGTCAGCACAAATGCGGGCCTGTCCGTAACGGCGGCCCGTCAACAATGGACTGACGCCGATCTCAGCGCACAAGACGTGCAGCTCACTGCGCAGCAGAACCACACCCTTGATACCACCAGCCGGATCCGGGCAACACGCGATATCACGCTGAATGCAGGCAACCTGGCGCTGAACGGACAGCTCAATGCCGGGCGCGATACCACGCTGACGGCCACGACGCTGAATGCCGGGAGCAGCAGCCGTATCGATGCACAGCATAATGTCGCGCTGACTCTCGCCGACAACAGCAACTGGCAGGGGCAACTGGTTGCAGGTCAGGATCTCACCCTTAAGACAAACAACTTCAGCAGCAGTGGGCTTCTGTTAGCCAACGGTAATCTGTCTGCCGATATCGGGCAGTGGACCAACAGTGCCACGCTGCAAAGCCTCGGATCGCAGTGGCTGAATATGGGCAGCCTGAACAGCAGCGGACAGTTCCTCAGCGGTAATGATTTGACGCTGACGGGCCGCCAGGCCATCACGCTTGAAGGCCTGACAAGCGCGCGAAATAACCTCACCCTTACCACGCCTGGCGGGCTGAGTCTCGGGACGGGGGGGCAGTTACTGAGTGACGGTGGTCTGTGGCTGAACGGTGGCAATGTGCTTCTGGACGGGCAGGTCGCCGGTGGTAGCCAGGTGAATATTCACGGCACGGCACTGACCAGTGGCAACAGCAGTTCACTGAGCAGCAAAGGCAATCTGACACTGAGCAGCGGGGAGACGTCGCTTGGTGGGCAGCTCAGCGCACAGGGGGATGTCTCGCTGAACGCAGCCGGGCTGACCACGCGCGCAGGGTCGCAATTACAGGGCCATAACCTGACGCTGTCAATGCAGCAGGGTCAGCTTGCAGGCAACCAGGCCGCCAGCGGCGATCTGCAAGTGACTTCCGCGGGCAACCTGAGTCACAGCGGGACATTGAACGGTCAGACAGTCGGCGTAAGAGCGGATCAGCTGGACAACAGCGGCAGCTGGCAGACCGAACAGCTCATATTGCAACTTCGCGGTCTGACCCAACAGGGCAGTCTGCTGGCGCGTCAGGGAATGACGCTCAACGCCGATCGCCTGACTAACCGCGGCAGCATCGCTGCCACGGATCTGACGCTGATGCTGAACGGTGCCGCCGATAACCAAAACGGCGGGAAGATAGTTGCCCGGAACGGGCTGACCTTTAACAGCGCCAGCCTCAACAACAGCGGTACGCTGAGTGGCGACAACGTTAAACTCAACAGCGCTGTGCTGGACAACAACGGTTTGATCCAGGGTCAGCAGGCTTTAGATGTGCAGACCACAGGGCTGAATAATACCGGTAACGGTCAGTTGCTAAGCGCCGGGACGATGACGCTCAGCGGCAAGCAGGCGACCAACGGCGGGCTCTGGCAGGCACAAACTCTGAACCTCACAGCAGACAGCCTCGATAACCGGGGCGAGCTGAATGCCGGAATGCAGTTACTGCATCTTGCCAGCGCGCTCAATAACCAGACCGGGGGTCGGATTGTCGCTCAGCAAGGGCTGACGATAAGCGCCCCGACGCTGACTAACGACGGTACGCTGAGCGCCCCTGCCGTGAACCTGACGGCCGATACGTTGACTAACCGGGGTTTCCTGCAGGGTGATAACACGCTGACACTGGCGCTGCGACAGGTGGCAAACCTGAGCGCCGGGAAAGTCCTGACTGGCGGCAGCCTTGCGCTGGCCGTCCCTGTGCTGAAGAACAACGGGTTACTGCAGGTGGGTGGCGACCTGACGTTAACCGGTGACAGTCTGGACAACAGCGGGGACATTTCTGCCCGTACCCTGACGCTGCACCACAGCGGCGCACAAACCCATAACGCAGGCGCGAAATTACAGGCTCAGCTGGAAGCGGTGCTTTCGGCGGCAACGCTGACCAACAACGGCAGCGTGCTGGCGGATCGGCTGAGCCTGACGTCTGACACCCTGGTCAACGGTGGTCAGCTACAGGGAACAAAGCAGCTTGATATCACCACCACCACTGCCGGCAACAGCGGAAAACTGCTGACGGACGGCGCGCTGACGGTAAAGGCCAGCAGCTTAAACAATGGTGGCACGTTACAGGGTGAAGCAATCAACCTCACCGGGGACAGTGCAGATAACAGCGGTTCACTGACGGCCACCACGTTACTGCTGCACCTGGCACAGCAGTTCAGCAACCAGCCTACGGGCAGCCTTATTGCCCACCAGGGACTGACCCTTTCGGCCCCGCAACTGCGCAACAGCGGCACGCTCGCGGCGAAGGTGCTGAGCCTGACGGCCACCACGCTCGACAACAGTGGTCAACTGCAGGGCGACAATACGCTGTTGCTGGCTGCCACCTCACTGGCTAACCAGCGCGCCGGGCAGATTATCACCGACGGTAATCTGACACTGGCCCTTCCAACGCTGACGAATGCCGGTCTGGTGGATGTCGCGGGGGATTTCACGCTCGACGGTGAACAACTGGATAACCAGGGGAACATTGCTGCCCGCAACCTGACGCTGCGCCACAGCGGCACGGTCAGCAACCAGGCGGAGGGCACGCTGCTGGCAGATCAGACGCTGACGCTGTCTGCCGGAACCCTGAACAATGAGGGCCGGGTGGCGGCAGAGCGGCTGAATGTGACGGCAGCGCAGCTCAGTAACAGCCGGTTGTTACAGGGTGCTCAACAACTGGACATCACGGCGGCGAATGCCGCTAACCAGGGTCAGTGGCTGACGGCAGGAAACCTGAATGCCAGTATTCAGACGCTGAACAACAGCGGGCTGCTGCAGGGGCAAACGCTGATCCTGAAAGGTGACAGCGTCGATAACAGCGGGCAACTGCAGGCCACAACAGCCCTGTTCACGCTGGCAAAACAGTTTACCCTCCAGCGAACAGGGAAAATAACGGCGCAGCAGGGGTTAACGCTCAACACGCCATTGTTCACCAACCACGGGATCATGGCGGCATCCACGCTGACGTTGTCCGGCTCCCGCATTGACAACAGCGGTTTGTTGCAGGGCGACCACGGCCTGCAGCTTACTGCCACGCAGCTGGATAACCAGACGTCCGGAGAGATCCTCAGCGGAGACGGGTTAACCCTGACGGTGCCAACGCTGACCAACGCCGGGCTACTGAGTGCGGGGGGCGATTTGGCGCTCACGGGCCACCAGCTTGATAACAGCGGGGAAATCTCCGCACGTAACCTGATTGTGCAGACCGGGGATACCCTCACCAATCAGGGGGAAGGCGATCTGCTGGCGAAGCAGGCGCTGACGCTCACCAGCCATCAGGTGGTCAACGACGGCAATATCCAGGCTTCCCGGCTGACCCTGAACACTTCAGGGCTGAAAAATAAGGGGCTGTTGCAGGGGGCACAGCGGCTGGATATGACGGCGGATAACGCCAGTAACGAGGGACAGTGGCTGACGGCAGATGCCCTGAATGCCAGCATTGCCGATCTGAACAACGGCGGTCTGGTGCAGGCGGGGCAGATAACCCTGAAGGGAAACCGTCTCGACAACAGCGGGCAACTGAAGGCCACCAACGCCCTGATCGTTATGGCGGAACGCGCGACCAACCAGCAGCAGGGTAAGGTGCTCGCGCAGCATGAGATGGCGTTCAGCGCGCCGCTGCTCAGTAATCGCGGGATCCTTGCCGCCGACATGCTGAACCTGTCGGCAGGAACATCCCTTAACAACAGCGGACTCCTTCAGGGTGACAGCGGCCTCACGCTGACGACCGCGCTGCTGAACAACCTTACCGGGGGGCAAATTCTCACCACCGGCAACCTGCAGCTTGCACTGCCGACACTGGTTAACAGCGGGTTGTTGAGCACCAAAGGCGATCTCTCACTTAAGGGTAACCTACTGACCAACAGCGGGGAACTCTCCTCACGTAACCTGACGCTGGAACACGACGGCACCGTGACAAACCTGGCTGGCGGCGCATTGCTGGCGCAGCAGCAGCTAAACCTTGCAGCGGGCACGCTGACCAACAGCGGCAACGTGGCTGCCAGCCAGCTCAGCGTCACCGCCACCACGCTGAACAACAGCGGTCTGTTGCAGGGGGCGCAACAGCTGGATGTCGCGGCTGCCAGCGCCAGTAACCAGGGGCAGTGGCTGACGGCGGGAAACCTGAGCGCCACTGCCTCGACCCTTGCCAGCAGCGGTCTGTTGCAGGGTAAAACGGTGACACTCCGGGGGAACAGTTTTGATAACAGCGGCCAGTTGCTGAGCACCACTGCCCTGCTCTCCCTCGCTAAACAGTTTACTAACCGACAGAACGCGAAGATCCTGGCGCAACAGGGACTGACGCTCAGCGCGCCCTCCGTTGCTAACAGCGGTACGCTGGCGGCCACGGCATTGACGCTCTCCGGTACCGACATCGACAACAGTGGATTAATCCAGGGCGATAACGGTCTCACGCTGACCTCCACGGGCGCGCTGACCAACCAGGCATCCGGGATCCTGCTCAGCGACGGTACGATAACGCTCGATACGGCACAACTGACCAACGAGGGGCTGCAGCAGGCGAAGGTGCTGGGAGTGACTGCCGGGAAAGCGGACAATCACGGCAATCTTCTCGGGTCAGATGCTGTGACGCTGAAGGTTAACGATACCCTGACCAACAGTGGTCAGATGCTGAGCCAGCAGGCGCTGCAGCTCACGGCAAAAAATGTTACGAATGACGGACTTCTGGCCGCCAGCCAGCTGCAGCTTGATACCGGCACAACCCTGAACCAGGGGACGCTGCAGGGTAATCAGACATTGCTGCACAACGGTAACCTCACAAACCAGAGCCACGGGCAACTGCTGAGCGGCGGTACCCTGACGCTGAATGGCGCGGCGATCGATAACGCGGGACGTTTGCAGGGGCAGCAAATCGCGCTGAGTGGTACCAGCCTGACAAACAGTGGCAATGCGACTGGCAGCAATGGCGTGACAGCCACCCTGACCGGCAATCTGAGCAATACCGGGTTACTGCTCAGCCAGCAGGCAATGGACGTGCGCGCACAGGGGGTGACCAGCAGCGGTACGCTGGCGGCTGACCGTCTGAGCCTGAATGTCGACAGCCTCACCAACAGTGGCCTGTTACAGGGCAACAGCTCTCTCACGTTGCTGGCCCGGACGCTCAACAACCAGACGGCCGGACAAATGCTGACCGGTGGCCCGCTGAGCCTGACGCTCAGTACCTTAATCAATGCCGGGCTGTTGCAGGTGAAACAGGGGTTCACCCTCAAAGCCGACAGCCTGACTCACCAGGGGACACTGAAAGCCCGGAGCGTTGACCTGACGCTTGGCGATCTGACCACGACCACCGACAGCCATCTGCTGGCAGAGCAGAACCTGACCCTGAACACCGCCACCCTGACTAACGGCGGGGTGCTGGCAGCAGACACAGTCAGCCTGAACGGTGGCGATGTTACTAACAGCGGCCTGCTGCAGGGCAATCAGTGGCTGACGCTCAACAGCGGGACACTGAGCAACCAGCAGACCGGGCAGCTGCTCAGCGGCGGCGGACTGACGCTCTCCCCTACCCGCTGGCTGGATAATGCCGGGTTATTACAGGGGCAGACGCTGACCGTCAACAGCGGGAGCTGGAACAACCGGGGCAGTGCGTTGGGTAGCAACGGTGTGACATCGACCCTGAGCGGCGCTTACAACGGCAGCGGTCAACTCCTGAGCCAGGGCTCGCTGGCGCTTAGCAGCCAGACGTTTACCAACAGCGGTCAGCTTGCCGCCGACCGCCTGCAGCTTACCGGGCGCGATGGACTGACTAACAGCGGCCTGTTACAGGGCAATAGCCATCTCACCCTCACAGGCGCAGGCCTGAATAATCAGGCCGGTGGTCAGGTGCTTAGCACCGGCAACCTGCGGCTGGATGCGGCAGCGCAGACCAATGCCGGATTACTGCTGGCGGGCCAGACGCTGGATCTTATCGCCACCACCCTCAGCAACAGCGGGACGTTGCAGGCGGGCACCCTGCAACTGGCAACCAGCCAGCAGCTCACCAACCTTGCCAGCGGCACGTTACTGGCGCAAAACGGCGCAACACTGAGCGGTGCATTGCTGGATAACCGGGGACAGCTGGCAGCGAATAACCTGACGGTCAACAACGCCACCGTTACCAACAGCGGCCTGTTACAGGGAGCCAGTGCGCTCACGCTGACCAACACCACGCTGACCAACCTGGCCACCGGGCGTCTGCTCAGCGGCGGAGCCTTATCACTCGTCAATACCGGGTTTACCAACGAGGGTACCGTTCAGGGGCAGACCCTGACGCTCAACGCCGCCACCGCGACTAACCGTGGCAGCCTGCTGGGAACCGATGCGCTGACCGCCACCCTGACGGACGGCCTGCTGAACAGCGGTCAGTTACTCAGCCACGGTGCCATGCGTTTTAACAGCGGTTGGCTGACCAACGACGGGGCGTTGCTTGGTGAAGGGGATGTCACCCTGACCGGCAACCAGCTGACCAACCGGGGTAATATTCAGGGTAATACCCTGCTGCTGGGCAATGGTCAGGTGGATAACAGCGGTACCGTTATCGGCCTGCATTCCCTGACGTTACAGGCAACGGCTCCGCTGACTGGCCGTCTGCTGCGGGCCATCGCTCCCCAGAAGCTCACCAACAATGGTGGCGGGAAACTGCTGAGCCAGGGAACGCTGTCGGCGACCGGAGGTAGCGTCATCAACAACGGTAGCTGGCAGGGGCAGCGCATCCTGTTGAATGCGCAGCAACTCCAGAACAGCGGCAGCTTCCAGAGTGCCGATGCGCTGACCCTCGCCGTGACTGGCTCCCTGGATACCGCAACAGGCAGCAAACTTATCGCCAGCGGGCTGGCAAGCCTGCAGGCGGCCGCGTACAGCAACCAGGGACAATGGCTGGCGAAGAACCTGATTGTGCGCGGTGGTTCTCTGGACAACCGTGGTGATATCAGCGGCGTGGAAGGTCTGGATATCGCCCTGAGTGGCGGCATCACTGTGCAGCGCGGCACCACGCTGCTAACCGCAGGCAACCTTGCCCTGAGCGGTGTGTCAGTGACCAACCTTGGTCGGGTTCAGGGGGCGAACGTTACCCTGAACAGCGGCGCGCTGACCAACGACGGTACGATACAAGCCGATGGCGGCCTGGACGTGACGCTCAATGGCGACCTGTCGAACAGTGCCAGCGGCAACTTACTGAGCCAGAACACCCTTCGCATCAGCGGGAACAACCTCACCAGCCAGGGCGTGCTGCAAAGCGGTGGCGATATGTCGCTGACCGGCGCGCAATCCACCCGCAACGACGGGCAATTACTGAGCGGCGGTCTGCTAACGCTCATCACGCCGCAACTGACGAACAACAACTGGCTACAGGCCGGACGACTGACATTCGGCTCCGGAATGCTCGGTAATAATGGCTCGTTGCTTATCAGCCAACAGGGAATACTTGGCGGCAGCAGCCTGACCAACCAGGGCACGCTTCAGGGCGGCAACCTGACGCTGAATTATAACCGTCTTGATAACAACGGCACGCTGTACGGCGGGCAGTCACTGGCGGTGACCAGCACTCAGGTTAACAACGGAGCCGGGGCGAAACTGTACAGCGCAGGTGACCTGAGCCTGAACAGCAACGGTCTGAACTATCAGGGGCAGATAGCCGCGCTGGGTAACCTGACGCTGTCGCTCGGCTCCGATTTTACGCTCAACAGCCAGCTTGCCGCCGGACAGATGCTGTCGGTCAGCACCGCCGGCAACCTGGTTAACAACGGGACAATGCAGGGCCAGGGTTTACGCCTGAGTGCAGATGGTGCGCTCACCAATAACAGTAAGTTGACTGCAGGTTATCTCACCAGCCAGCTCAGCGGTGGACGCATTGATATGAATGCCGCAGGCAGCCTGCAGGCGGGTGGCAATGTCACGTTGCTCAGCCGTAGCGACATCAATAACAACGGTTTTACCGGCACTGCCGGTGACCTGACGCTGAACGCGCCGGGAGCCATTAACAATAACAGCGCCCTTCTTTACGCCGGGAATAACCTGCAACTGCTGGCCAATCTGATTCATAACCAGCGTGGCGATATTCTCGCCGGTAACAGCCTGTGGATGCAGCGCGATGCGGCGGGCAATGCCAACAGCGAAGTGATCAATACTTCCGGGACTATCGAGACGCAGAATGGTGATATTACGATCAAGACGGCGTATCTGCGCAATGAAGCAGAGGGGCTGGTCGTTAATCAGCGTGAGCAGCAATACCCGGATGCCATTCCGAAGCAGTCACCTTATTTACATGGTCCATATTACAGTAAGAAGAAACCCGATATTGAAATCAGTCTGGAAGAGTGGAAGCACAATGGCACTAACGTAGTGTCTGCTGAATATGAAGAGTGTCGGGCAGGAGGGGGCAATAGCAGTGGACAGTGTACCCGTGGGATTATATATCGTCTTCTCGGTGAAGATATCAGACAGTTTATCCTTAGCGAGTCAGTCGTAGAGGCTTCAGCTACAGGTGGCGCAGCTCGTATTGCAGCCGGACGTGATATCACTGTTAATGCCGGAACCCTGGATAACCGTGCGAGTAATATTCTGGCGGGGCGTAATATCTCCCTTTCTGGAGGGTCATTAAACAATTTCTCGGCCGAAGCTGGTCGACGTATTACCTATGTGCAGGCAGAGTATCATTGCGAGTGGTTTTACTCAGATTGTGCTGACCCTAAATGGACGCCGTTGATGTCATACGGTGAGGGTAAATGGTACTGGTGGGACGATGACCAGCGAAAATATCGTAGCTGGGTACCCTATAAACTTGGTGCACAAAAAACGGAATATACTGGTGACAGTAGCACTTACCGCGCCGTCATCCAGGCGGGCGGCACAGTTAACGCCAGTTTCAGCGGTGATATCAGTAATACCTCAACCACTGCCCATGTTGCAGGCTACAGCCGTACGCTGGCTACACCAGGCCTGAATACCCTCAGCACCTCGCCAGGTACAGTCGACGCAGTACAGACCCGTGGCCTTATCAACAGCAATAAAGTCGCCATCGGCTCGCCACAGTGGCAGAACCAGATCCTCGATGCCCTGCTACAGGTTAACGGCGGCACCGCGCTGGATAATACCCATGCGGCCAGCGGCAGTATGATCGCCCTCAACGGCAAACAGACTGGATTAAACAACTATTCCGCAGGTGGTGGACTGGCAAATGTCAGCGGACAGATGGTGGCGCTCAACGGGTATGGTACCTCAGGGAGCAGTAAGACCAGTCTCAACGGGCAGTCGGTGGAACTGGGTGGTTACACCGCCAGCACGGGGAACAAAACCAGCCTCAATGGGCCGGAGGTAGCACTTAACGGTGCTACGGCGCATGGGGGGCTGGCAAATGTCACATCCCAGACGGTGGCCCTCAACAATGCCAGCGTCAGCGGCGGTAATAAAACCAGCCTCAATGGGCAGACTGTGGCTCTCAGCAGTGCTGCCGCACCGGGCAGCATGACGCCGACAACCGTCCGTCCGGTAAGTCTCAGCTATTATCCACTCCCGACCAGTGATAACGGTTATTTTGTGGCAGACCCGGACCCAAAAAGTCCGTACCTCATCACCACTAACCCGAAACTGAACAACCTCGGTCAGCTCGACAACAGCCTGCTCAGCGATCTGGTGGCGATGGCTGGCAAACAACCTGCCCCGATGCCACAGGAAACGCGGGCACAGTATACCGTTGAAAAACAGTATCTGGGCTCCTCATACTTCCTGGATCGCCTGAACCTGCATCCGGATTACGACTATCGCTTCCTGGGCGATGCCGCATTTGATACCCGTTATGTCAGCAATGCCCTGCTCAATGAGACCGGTAACCGCTATCTGAATGGCTTCGGTTCCGACCTCAAACAGATGCAGTACCTGATGGACCATGCGGCGCAGGCGCAACAGTCATTAGGGCTACAGTTCGGCGTCTCCCTGACGGCGGAACAGATAGCGGGGCTGAACAGCAGTATTCTGTGGTGGGAAGCGACCACCATCAACGGCCAGACGGTGATGGTACCGAAGCTGTATCTGTCACCGAATGACGTGACGGTGAATAACGGCAGTGTGATTGCCGGTAATCAGGTGAATATTCGTGGTGGTAATGTCGCCAACAACGGCAGCACACTGATGGCGAAAAACGGTCTTTCCGTTACCAGTGAAGGGGAAATCAGCAACCTCAACGGCGGGCTTATCAGCGCCGGTAGTGCGATGCAGCTCAGTGCGCTGGGCGACATTAACAACATCGGTTCGACCATCAGCGGTAAGCAGGTGGCGCTGGAGAGCATCAACGGCAGTATCAACAACATTACGCTGGTCAATGACTGGAAGCTGCCTGCACTCAATGGCAGAAGCCGTGAGCCGTTCAGCATGACCACCGCCACAGCCGGCCCGATGGCCTCTATTACCGCGCTGGACACGCTGAGCCTGACGGCGGGTCAGAATATCAATGTCACCGGGGCAAACCTCAGTGCTGGCGGTGACCTGTTGATGAAGGCGTGGGGGGACATTGCCGTCAGCGCGAACCAGCTGACCAATGGTGAGCAGCGTAACGGTACGCACTGGCAGGACATCAGCTGGCAAGGCAGTGCCATCAGCAGCGGCGGCAACCTTGTGGCACAGGCGGGTCATGACCTGACCCTGAGCGCCAGCCAGATGATGTCCGAAGGCAGCGCCCTGCTCCGGGCGGGTAACGACCTCAGCCTGAACAGCGCTGAAACCCGTAAAGAGAGCGGGAAAAAACGCAGTGAGAGCTTCACTACCGGGCTGGCACGCAGCGACATCACCAGCGGTGGCGGTCTGACGCTGCTTGCCGGGCGCGATATCACCAGCCAGGCGGCAGAGCTGGCGGCGAAGGAGGATGTTGGCATACAGGCGGGGCGTGACGTGAACCTCGCTGCAGAAGCCACCACTCAGGGCGACAGCTATAAATCTGGCCGTAAGAAAGTAATTAACGAGTCGGTGCGTCAGCAGGGAACCGACATTGCCAGTGGCGGTGATACTAAAATTATCGCCGGACGCGATGTGACCACCGAAGCCGCGCAGGTGACGGCGAAGGGCGATATCGGCGTGGCGGCAGGCCGCGACGTCAGTCTCAATACCGCAACCGAAAGCGATTATCACTACAAAGAGCAGACCAAAACCAAAAGTGGTTTCCTGAGCAAGAAAACCACCCACACCATCGAAGAGAACAGCGCGACGCGTGAAGCCGGCTCATTACTGAGCGGCGATAACGTGCAGGTGGCAGCGGGCAATAACCTGCGGGTGTTAGGTTCCGCCGTGGCAGGCGATGGCGACGTGAAGCTTAGCGCGGGCAACAACGTCGATATCGTGGCGGCCACGAACAGCGATACCTCCTGGCGCTTTAAGGAAGAGAAAAAATCCGGCCTGATGGGTACGGGCGGGATTGGGTTCACCATCGGCAGCAGCAAAAGCACGCACGATCTCCGTGAAAAAGGCACCACCCAGAGCCAGAGCGTCAGTACGGTGGGTTCGACGGGCGGTAGCGTGGCGATTTCTGCCGGAAGCCAGGCCCACATCGGCGGTGCAGACCTTATTGCCGGGAAGGATTTAAGCCTCAGCGGCGACAGCGTCATCATCGAGCCGGGGCACGACAAGCGCACCCGCGATGAAACCTTTGAGCAGAAGAAAAGCGGGCTGACCGTAGCGCTCTCCGGTACCGTCGGCAGCGCTATTAACAATGCCGTGAGCGCAGCGCAGGAGACCAAAGAGCAAAGTGATGGACGTCTGAAAGCCCTTCAGGCCACCAAAACGGTGCTGTCCGGCGTGCAGGCCGGGCAGGCTGTGGATATGGCGGCCACCACCGGCGACCCGAACGCAATGGGTGTGAGCCTCTCCCTGACTACCCAAAAGTCGAAATCACAGCAGCATGCTGAAAGTGATGCGGTGGCAGGCAGCACACTGAACGCCGGCAACAATCTGTCCATCACCGCGAACGGCAAAAACAAAGGTGCGAACAGCGGCGACATCGTGATTGCGGGCAGCCAGTTGAAAGCCGGGGGTGACACCACGCTGGATGCACAGAACGACATTCTGCTGTCCGGCGCGGTGAATACCCAAAAAACCAGCGGCAATAACAGCAGCAGTGGTGGCGGTATAGGCGTGAGCATTGGTGCCGGTGGCAACGGCGCGGGTATCAGCGTGTTTGCCAACGTCAACGCCGCACACGGCAAGGACAAAGGCAACGGTACCGACTGGACCGAAACCACAATCGACAGCGGCAAAAACGTCACCCTTAAAAGCGGGCACGACACCGTGCTCGAGGGTGCCCAGGTTAACGGCAATAAAATCGTGGCAGATGTCGGTCACGATCTGCTGATGCGCAGTCAGCAGAACAACAATGACTATGACAGCAAGCAGACCAGCGTTGCTGCGGGTGGCAGCTTCACCTTCGGCACCATGTCCGGTTCAGGCTATATCAACGCCAGCCAGGACAAGATGAAGAGCCGCTTTGATTCCGTTGCCGAACAAACCGGGCTGTATGCCGGGGACGGCGGCTTCGATATCACCGTGGGTCATCACACCCAGCTTGACGGTGCGGTTATCGCCTCCACCGCCACACCGGACAAAAACAGCCTCGATACCGGGACGCTGGGCTTCAGCGACATCCACAACGAAGCGGACTTTAAAACCTCGCACTCCGGTATCAGCCTGAGCGGCGGCGGTAGCTTCGGGGATAAATTCAAGGGCAACCTGCCGGGCGGCATGATCTCCGCAGCTGGCAACAGCGGACATGCCGAAGGTACGACTCAGGCGGCTGTCGCGAACGGCACCCTCACCCTCCGCGACAAGGTAAATCAGAAGCAGGACGTGGCCGATTTGAGCCGCGACACCGAACATGCCAACGACAGCATCAGCCCGATCTTCGACAAGGAGAAAGAGCAGAACCGCCTGAAAGCAGTCGGGATGATCAGCGATATTGGCAGCCAGGTGGCAGATATTGCCAGGACTCAGGGTGACCTGAACGGGCTGAAAGCAGCCCAGAAAGCATCCGGTAAGACACCTCCGGCAAATGCGACAGAGAAAGAACGCCAGAACTATCTTGCGGAATTGCGTGACACGCAGGCATACAAAGAGGTGATGGTGACGTACGGAACCGGCAGCAACATGCAGCGTGGTATCCAGGCGGCCACGGCAGCGCTACAGGGACTGGCGGGCGGCAATATCGGGGGCGCGCTGGCGGGCGCTTCAGCACCGGAGCTGGCGAACATCATCGGCCACCATGCAGGCATTGATGACAACACGGCAGCAAAAGCGATTGCCCATGCCATCCTCGGTGGCGTAACCGCAGCCCTTCAGGGCAACAGTGCCGCAGCGGGCGCAGTGGGGGCGGCATCCGGCGAACTGGTAGCAACAGCGATTGCCAGACAACTCTATCCGGACACAGACCCGTCGAAGCTGACGGAAGACCAGAAGCAAACCGTGAGTACGCTGGCGACTGTTTCAGCGGGCATGGCTGGCGGGATTGCCGGGGGAAATACGGCGGGAGCTGCGGCTGGTGCCAGTGCCGGGAAGAATGCGGTTGAGAATAACTTCCTCAGCGTGACTCAGCTTGATAACTTCGCGCAGAAAGCCAGGACGTGTGAGGGTGCAGCCTGTCAGCAAGTGATTCAGGACATGGTAGATACCAACCTGAAACAGCAGAAGGAAATGCTGGAGTTCTGTAGCAGTCAACCTGATCAATGTGGGAATAAGTATGGTTATCTGGTTGATCAATGGGATGTGTTCGATAAAGCCATCAAGCAGTTGGACGCTGACGGTAAGTTACCTAACGAGTTCAAGAACTACCTTTCCGCAGTATACAGTTCCAGTATGGAAGCCGAAGGGACCGTTGCCAATTTAGGGTGGCAACAGAAGTTCGAGGCGCTTGGACTGGACAAGGATACAGCAGCAGCGATGGCGGCTACTGTGCCTGCAATGATTGCAGCCAAAGGGCCGAAAGGCAGTTCATTACCTACGCCGAATTCAACTCCTGCAGCTAATGGACTGAATTATCAGTCCAACCCTAAACATACTCCGGGACAACCAGGCTATAGTTTTAAAGCTGGAACAGAACCTAAAAACTCGATGGATCTATTTGGATCAGCAGTTGTTAGTGGGAAAAAAATGTACGCGAAAGATGCAGAAGGTAATGTTCATCAATTTACAAATACAAATGATGGAACTTGGCATTGGTCAGGTAGTACAGGGGACAAGTCTGCACCGTTAAATAAGAACACAATCCCATCGGATGTTAAAAAACAGTTAGACCTACCTAAGAAGGGGTGGTGATTATGATTTTTGGTGATCCAAATAAGTTTGCAATATTAATAGATTATGTGCCGATCTGGAGTTCAGAAGGCGGATACAAAAATGGTATATTTCACTTTGTTATTAATGGGAAATTTTTTCCTGATTATGCAAGCGTGGCTACTTTAAGCGGTGATATCAGTTGCTTGTCGGATGATAACGCTTTGATTACCGTTCCTGAAGATGAGTATTTATTTAAAGCGGAAAAATTAGATTCTTTCTCAAAAATAATGAGTGCAATGCTTCCTAATCTATTAAATCCGGATGCTGAAGTATCAGATGATTTTGAGGCGGATTATCGTTACCAAGCTTCGACATATAACTTAGAAAATGACACGTGTTATGTGTTTTCCGTTGGTTATATGGGACAGGTTAGAATATTGGCTGCTAAGGTTAGCTATTTATATGGTAATGATGCTGAAGGTTATGAGTGGAAAAACCATAATAACCTTGAGGTACATGAAATTATTTTATCTAAGGATGAAGTACATCGCATAGTTAGTGAAGTAAAAGCAAAGTATGAATTAATCTAAACAATAAATCCCGCCCTCAATGGCGGGATTTTACTTTAAGCGGTAATAGCAGCAGCTGACGCCGCTGCTATTATGTGGGTGCGGTTGCTCTTTAACAGGTTGGCGAAAATGGCGTCACGGGCGTAAAAGACACGTCGGGGAAAAAAGTTGACAGGATCAAAATGCATCAGCAAGAATAGTCTGTAACCTACTGACTGAAGAGGGAAAATATCCTTCCACTCTCGATGATCGCATCGGAGCGAGTTGTTGTTGAGAATAACTATCTGAGCCAGAAACAACAGGCTCAGAAGGATAAAGAAATCGCTGAATGCCAGAGCATGGTCTGCAAAGCGGGGGCTCAAGCCAAATGGACGGCCATTGACCTGGGGCAGGACGGTAGCTTCGCGGCGGGAATGATCGCCGGGGTTCCGGCTGGATTATATGACACCGTTGACGGGATCGTGAAAACGGCCAGCAGCCCGGTTGAAACCTACGAAGCCCTTAAATCCCTGTTTAACAGTGGTGATGTGCTGGGTAACGTATCGGATGCGGTAAAACAGTCTTATATCGACCGTATCGATCGGATGGAAGCGGAATACCAGAAAGCCGGGGCCAGTGGGTCGTTTAATGCGGGTGTTGAAGGCGGGAAGCTGGTCACCGATATAGCCGGGCTGCTGGCTGGCGGTGCCGGGGTTGTGAAAGGTGGCACGGTACTGACGGAGAAGGTTGTAGCGAAAGTAGTATCAAAAACCGAGAAAGCTATATCTGACATCCCGCCGTCAGCCTGGAAATCTGGTGAAGGTACATTTAGCCCAAAATCGGATAAAACGGTGACGAATGTTGAGCATCCAGGAGGACAATATGACGGGAATTCATTGCCTTATAAAGATAAAGTCGGCACTGTAACTGATGGTAAAGACTATACAGATATTCTTTCTCCTGAAGCGAAACAACATATATTATATGGAGATAGCCCTACTAGTGGTGGTCATATATTCCCTGGTAATCCCGGTAAAACAACATTTCCGTCGAATTGGACCGCAGAAAAAATTGTTCATGAAATAGGGGATATTGCTACTTCACCGAGTACTCAATGGTATGCTCAGACAGGTACTGGAGGGTTATATACTGGTAAGGGAGACCCAGCAAAATGGGTTGCTTATGAAGTTAGAGATGGGGTAAGACTTCGGGTTGTATATCAACCAGTTACTGGGAAGGTAATAACAGCATTTCCTGATAGTAAACCTATTCCAGTACAGTCAAAACCGATAAAAAAATAGTAAGGAATGTATAAATGTTCGGCAACAGAATTACTCAGCTAGCGAAAGGTTTTGAGGATCGCTTAGATCCAGATTTGATTGAAGGAGCTTTAGATTACATTCAATACAATGAAGAGCCACTTGCCTTTGAGATATTATGTGATCATATATGTGAATATGATGTTGCAATAACTTCAGAAGAATATGAAAGAATAGTCAATCTTACTAAAGATATGAACTTAGATATAGACGATGCCCCATTTAAATATTTAAAACAGTTAGTAATGTAAATAGACATCCCGACCTTCGTTCGCGGCTTTTTTTATGCTCCGCACACTCCGTTCGATAAATATTGAATCCCCCCGGCAGGCTATTTAACGATAGCCTGCTCCTCACTTCAAAATCTCCACGCCCCACGCAAAATTCTATTTTTTATGATATCTTTTTAAAATCAATGCATTGCATTTTTTAAAATGCAGAATAAATTGTTTTAATGTGTCAGGAAGAGTCGTCAACGACTCTATGGCGAGTTGTCAGCAAGTCGTCATAGAGTCAGTACTGACTATTGGCTGAAAAAACAAAGTATTAATGGCGATCCGACTCTTGAGTTGAATCGTATTCTTATTGATGGCCAGTTCTGGATTCGATGCATGAATCGCCTGACGACTCTTCTGAAAGTGGCTGTGGAATTAAAACATTAAGGCCGTCTGAAATACAGTCTCAGGTGTCATTTCCGGTAAAGTGCGGGACAGGGTATGTTTTGTAGCACCGCCACGTTGTGGCGTCCTCCAAAACGCCGGTCAGCAACAGGTCAGGGCACAGCCCCGCCCCCCCAGTGGAATTAGTGCAACAGAATGCAATTTAGTGCAATGGGGAGCGAGATTACGCCACATTAGTGCAACTTTTTGCAATGCAGTGCAGTGCAATTTAATGAAACTGTACATTATATTTCCCTGATTCTGGAGGCACGTTACCGACTGTATACACAGTCGCGTGCCAAAGGGTTCCCCTTTGAATCCCGCCCACTGGTCACCAGAAATACTACGGCTGTCACGATTATGCCGAAATATATATTATCCTTGATGTTATTTTATTTATCGATGCGTAATCATACGCACCTGTGCACGGGCGGGCATGATAATGCGGAACAGAGCGTGAGTGATGCGTGGGAAAAGCATGCAGGAGCGTCAGTCATGCGCAACAGTGCACTAAAACTGCGTCTGTAATGTCATGGTAGAGGAAAAATAGTTACAGTGAAAGAAATAGCGGTATTAAAAAGGTAATAAATCATGAGGTTATTGTATTGATGTACTGAGTCTTTACGGTATTACTTTTTTAATACTGTAGTAAAAATAAAAAAAGCTCCCCAAACCCTGCACTGATCGCGCAGGGTTATTTTTTATTAACTGTCCTGTGTGACGGCCTTTTTTAGCCGTCAGTCACTTCGCTCCTGAAGACCAGCGTTCTGCTTCGTACTTGATAATCATCCCCCCCAGAAGCTGATTAATCACCTGCTGTTGCTCAGGGGCCAAAGGGTCTGTTATCGACTGGCAGATGAACACCACCGGGTAGAGGCTGCGGCAGGTAGCAAACGTCTAGCACCGTAATCTTCCGGGCATCGTCGGCGTGAGCCTGATTGGTGCGCAGAACGGTATCTCACTGGAGCTGGGGGCTTATCAGCAGAAGGGTAAGGAAAACAGCCAGCTATGACAGTAAGCAGTCTTCGTCCGGCGTGTCCCTCAGTCTGTGCATACCGCCATTGTGTTATGGTGCCTCTTCCGGTAGCGTCAGTGCGTCGGGTGAGAATATCACTCATGATGGCAAGAGCGTTGCTGACCAGAGCGGGATATTCGCAGGCAGGGGTGGCTTTGCTGTCACCACGGGAAATCACACGCAGCTTGACGGTGCGGTTATCGCCTCTACCGCCACACCGGACAAAAACAGCCTCGATACCGGGACGCTGGGTTTCAGCAATATCCACAACGAGAGCCAGACCAGCGGCAACAGCTACACGGTGGCGCTTTCAGGCAGTGCGGGTGGCAGCGGAAAAGGTGAAAACCGTAACCTGACGCCTGCCATCGGTATCGGCCATGCCGACGAGAGCCGCAGCGGTACAACCTCATCAGCGGTGAGTGGCGGTAGCATTGTCATTCGCAACCCTGAGGGACAGAAACAGGATATTGCAGACCTGAGCCGTGATACGGCTGACGCCCACCACGGCGTGGACGTGAACGGTGATGTGCAGAAAGTCAGGGATAACCTGGCGGTACAGAGCGAAGGTGCTGCACTGGCCTCCTCTGCCCTGGATGCTTACGGTAAGTATGCTGAGCAGAAAGCGCGGGCATCCAATGCTGCGCTGGGCGCGAAGCTGGCGGCAGAAGGAAAACTGCAGGGCGATACCCCGCAGGAGCAGGAAGCCTTCCTGAAGACGCAACCCGGATATCAGAATACTGAGTACGGCCCGGGAAGTGACTTCTGGACGAAAGGCAGCGCAGCGGCGGGATTACTGGCAGGCGCACCTGGCGGTAACCTGAAAGCAGGCGCGGCTGCGGGGGCGGCCCCTCTTCTGGCGTCCCTGGTCAAAGAGCAGAAAGACTCAACAGCCCGTGCTGCCCTGCACGGTATTGTGGCGGCGGCGCTGACGCAGCTGAGTGGTGGCCACGGCGCTGACGGCCTGAAGGCCGGAGCCATTGGTGCCATCACGGCCTCGGCGATGGCCGGCCATCTGGTAAGTGCCCTGTATGGTGATAAAAAACCCGGTGACCTGACGGCGGATGAGAAGCGACTGGTCAGCAGCCTGGTAAGTATTGCGGGTGGTCTGGCGGGTGCTGCGGTGACGGACGGTAACCTCTCCATGGCGGCTGTGGGAGCAAATACTGCCCGTGTGGAGGTTGAGAATAACTCGCTGAGTGAACACAGTCCGTTTGAGCATGAGGAAGAAGAGCACGAAAAAGAGCTTGGCAATGGGCATATAAAAATTATCCCTATGAATCCAGGGCTGGAACCTGAACGGGATGAAGCCGGAAATCCGATCACTTATGCGCCAGGATTTGGAGTGCCTATTGGTTCTGCTGTTCGATTACCTTCTGGTTACACTCCTACAGGCCGTGGAGATGTGGTAGGTCCGAAAGGTGGCATGTATACCAATACAGGGAAAACAGACTCATCGGGTAACGCTATTTACAGTAATAATGGTAGTTATTATACTTTTGATAGCACGTCAAAAAATGGCACCCTATCTCCAAACCCAGCGAATCAGATTCGCCAGAACTATGATCAGGGAAAAGCATTCGAAGATAGCATTTATCAAAAATATTCACAGGGAATGACCGATTCAGCCAGAGAGGTTACAATCAAAACTGGAAGTGGGGTAAATGTTAGAGTGGATATTATGACGAAAGATAGTAGCGGAAATATTTTCTGTGTCGAATGTAAAAGCTCAGAGACAGCACCTTTAACGCCTAATCAAAAGATCGGCTACCCAGAAATAGAAAATAGTGGTGGTGTGATTACGGGAGTAGGCAAACCCGGATTTGATGGTGGGACAGTGATTCCACCAACAAAGATTGACGTGATAAGACCAGGCAAAGATAAAGGTTAAATATGTCAGTAGAAGACCTTAATAAAATTGATTTTATGGGGATCCCTGAAAATGAACCAGACGCTATCAGTCTGGCTATATCAGATCATCTGGCTTGGGGTGAGAACACAAATGATCATTTGTATAAGTTACAGGAAAAAATAAATTCATATATTGAGTTTATAGAAAGTGGGCAAATGGAAGAAAGTTTCCCTAAAGCTAAAGGGAAAACAAAGAAAATTATTGAGATTTACTTCAAAAATTCTCCGCCGAAAGATGTTCTGTTTTTCTTTGATAAAGTTGAAAGTGTTTTGGCTGGGATTAATGTAAAGCTACAGTTAAAGTAAGTATAGCTAATGTGATGTTTTTATTGTTTTATGAGCCTGCTTGTTCAGGCTCTATCTTTTATACCTTCTAAACACGCAGTCAGCGCGTGATTTCTGGACGAAAGGCAGCGCAGCGGCGAGATTACTGGCGGGCGCACTTGGCGGTAACCTGAAAGCAGGTGCGGCTGCGGGTGCGGCTCCTCTTCTGGCATCCCTGGTCAAAGAGCAGAAAGACTCAACAGCCCGTGCCGCCCTGCACGGTATTGTGGCGGCGGCGCTGACGCAGCTGAGTGGTGGCCACGGTGCTGACGGCCTGAAGGCCGGAACCATTGGTGCCATCACGGCCTCGGAGATGACCGGCCATCTGGTAAGTGCCCTGTACGGTGATAAAAAACCCGGTGACCTGACGGCGGATGAGAAGCGACTGGTCAGCAGCCTGGTGAGTATTGCGGGTGGTCTGGCGGGTGCTGCGGTGACGGACGGTAACCTCTCCATGGCGGCTGTGGGGGCAAATACTGCCCGTGTGGAGGTTGAGAATAACTCGCTGAGTCCTGGCCATGATGAGGAAGAGCTTGAAAAAGAGCACGGCGACCGCCTCCCAAAAGTTTATAATGTTGCCAGGCTTGGAGTGTTGTTTGACGAAGATGGCAAGCCGCTTCCTGGAACTGCTGGTCTTGGAATTGGGGCTGTTCCGATTAGGCCAGGTGGTGCTATTGAAGGTAAATCAGCCCCCAAGGTTCCACCTAAGTTACAACCGTTTACCAACCCCGCTCAAGGACCTGTCATTCCTGATGGGTGGTTAAGTAAGCCCGGTCGAACACCTGGAAGCTCAATTTACTATCCGCCAAATACAGATCCTAGTAACCCAGGAAGCACTTACATAAGGGTTATGCCATCTGGCTCAACTCCTGTACCCGGACTTGAGAACGGTTACTGGATATCTGTCAAAAATGGACAACCAATAAATCCTGCTACAGGTGGAACAGGGACTCGTGGAGAGACTCATGTACCATTACCATCAGATACTATGCCGCCAAAAAGGTAAGCTATAAATGATTACAATCGATGAACTTAGTGAATTTGAACAGTCGATATTTACTGGAGTTATTGTGGGAGTTGGATCTTTAGTTTTGCTATTTTCATCAGGTAGCAGAATTTTGATTCAATGTCCGTTCCAGTGCGGGGGAGAAAAGCATATCCAAAACGGGCATGGTGAGAACCTAACAACAAGTGTTCTTCTTTTCCCTACACTTAATCAAACGGTTTACTCGTGTTCCATGCTTGATGGCGAAGTATTAAGTCTATGTTTTAGTAATGAAGATAATATACGTATTATCCCTGAAAAGAATGGTTTTGAATCTTACGTAATTACAACTAGCCATGGGGATTATCCTGTGATCGCCCGCTAAGCAATATCTTGGCTGCCCAGCGAAAAGGCGAACCTGGGAAGCAGTTGTTGTGACGGAAACATAGCAGGCAAAGTTGGGTTTAATAAATTGAAAATAAAGATAAAAACTAATTTCATCGCAACAATCTGCGTCAGATAGAATTGTTGTGGAGAATAATTCTCTGTCCGCTAAAGATGAGAAGCAAAGGCAGGATGCGAAGTGGTCACTGCCGTACATCAAGGATGCGAACGAAAAAGCCAAGGCTGAAAAGCTGGTTGCAGACCTTGATGCGAAAGATAAAGCGTTCGATGTGGCACTGGACAACGCGTGCCAGAGGCTATCGTCATCAGCCTGCCAGGGTATGCGCCAGGAACTTGCCGCGATGGGCAAGAGCTATGATGAGCAAATGGACGGGCAGTATGTCGGCACAATGGGCAGTGTGTACAAGGAAGGGGCCGATAAAATAGCCGGGCAGTAGTGGCAGTATGCGACTGCGGATGCGAAAGCTCAGCGTGATGCCGATGTTCAGCATATAGCGTAGAACTGGGGAGTGAGCCCGGAAGCGGCTTCAGCGCTGTACGATACAATGACTTACGTACACGGCGCGGCGGCGATCGGCGGGGCTGTTTATGGGATGAAGCAAGCTGGCAATGTGCTGGATCATCCTAACATTTCAGGGAAAGTATTAGGTGAATACTCTGCGATCAAGTCAGGTCCCTTGGATCGAGATATGGCTCTAACGTTTTCAGGTGCACGATATAAGGAAGTTGTATTATCCGAAGATACATTACTTTATAGGGCTGGTATTGCAGATTCCCCGTTTGGCCAATACTTTAGTTTTGAAAAACAAAATGGTGTTGTTCAAACTCGTATTGATAAGGCACTTCTACCTGTCTGGCCGAATGGGGCTGCCTCCCCTTTAGATACTTCTTTTGGTATAAAAATACCAGCAGGAACAAAAGTATACATTGGGGATGTTGGGTATCAAAATGGGTTCTATTTGGGAGGGACTGAACAAATTGCAGTTCCTAAACCTTGGGACATTCCGGGTGTTGAAATTATATCAAAGGATCCATTGAAATGAATAATGATGAAGAAATTAAAAATGTAATAAGCAAATTGCATTTGCTTTTACACAATTGTGGAAACGAAAGTTGGGCTACTAAGCTCGCATATATACATGGAATGATAAATGATGATCCTGATCAAGCAAGATACTTAATTATGACTTCATTCGGCGGTATGGGTTCACTGAATGATATTGTTCTTTCTCTAAATGATCAAATGCTTGTGGAAGAAAATAGAGAACTTGACAGTTTGAGAAAACGATTATTTGAGTTGGCTCAGCGATTGTAAATTTTTTGTTGAGAATAACTTCTTGGGTGCGACATCTTCAAACAAACGTGACAAAGCCGTTGAGAAAATTAAGAACGGTGATAGATCGCTGAAAACAGCCAATGAGCTTATTAGCATTGAAAATGCTGATAAGCGTAGTGATGTTCTTATGGATAAATTCCGTCGTGATCCGTCCTCGCTATCGGCATCTGAACAAACCGAACTGAATACATATGTCAGAGTTTATGCGGCTGAAATGCAGTCTGTTTACGGTGTAGAACAAGGCCAGGAAATAGTCAGGAGTCTTTTTGCTAATCCTGGCTATGAGCGTAATCCTGACACTGAGGCATTGAATCAGGCTCAGAGCACAGTAAATAACTGGGGCTACCATGAATCTAATGCCAGCATAGGGAATTTAGAGAATTGTTCCCTGAGCAAGTAACAAACACAAGGTGATTAGATGTTAACAGAAAATGATATGCAGGATATATCAAGGCTTATAGAGCTGTTAAAGAAGGTCATCGAATATGTCGTTGAAAACGAAGGTAGTGACTCTCTTTGTAAGGGGCTCCTTAAATCTTTAAGAATACTTGAGGGTAATCAGCGTAATGGATTTAAAAATTTATATAATCATATCATGAGTGATTTTAGAATGATGGTTGATCGAGGGTTATATGGTGATCAGTGTATAGATGAAATAACAAACGAAGTGTGTAAAATAATAAAGTCAAATAGTTTGTTTTATAAATAGTCAACAATGTGATCCCGGCCCTTTACAGGCTGGGACGAGCCTGTAAATAATTCTGTGTAACTGCCATCGTATTAAAGGTGATCGCTCAGGCGATCACCGAACTCGGTAATAAAACGGCTCATCGCCAGCAGCCAGTTTTGGATTGGCATATTCCATTTTTTCGATGCGGCTTGTATCGCCAGATATATCACCTTCCGTACTGAGTCATCTGTCGGGAACACTTTGCGCTTTTTGATAGCTGCACGGATCACGCTGTTTAGCGACTCGATGGCATTTACCGTGTAGATGGCTTTGCGGATGTCAGGCGGATAACCGAAGAACGTATTCAGATTTTCCCAGTACGCGCGCCAGTTTTTGCTTTCCAGCTGTAATACGAGGCTTCATAGATACCGGCTTCACGGCAGACATCCTTGACGGTACGTCCGGTTTCGACGGACTTCAGAACGGCAATGATCTGGTGTTCGGTGAATCGGACTTTACGCATGGAGATCTCCTCAGGGGACATAATCAGTATGTCGGAAGATCTCTAAAAGTGAATGGGTCGTTTTACCGGGATGCTTACACTTCCATTAGGTTCTATAAGCAATGACAAGCCTTGCCCATCCCCAAGCGTATAGGGTTTATCTTCAGGCTTAGCGCGGCGAATCTGCATATCGTTTAAAGGCATGTGTATAGGAATCCAGGACCGAACAGGAACATATACACAATCCTATACACATTCTGTACGGATTCTACCGGATGGTTACGGACAACGATGGACTAAAAAGAAATAAAACCGTTATAAATCAGGGTATTTATGGATGAATACGGATGTTTGGGGAAGTTGAAATGGTGCCGATAATAGGAGTCGAACCTACGACCTTCGCATTACGAATGCGCTGCTCTACCAACTGAGCTATATCGGCCCTGAGAGGCCGGTTACGAATGTAACCACGGGGCAGAAGGTTAGATCTAACCGAGTGATGCGTCAATGCCCTTTTGAATCAAACGGCTATTTTTGCATCACCCGTGTTTATTTACGCACGAATCGTATCATCGCCGAAGCCGATCCACTTGTAGGTGGTCAGCGCTTCAAGACCCATCGGGCCACGCGCGTGCAGCTTCTGAGTGCTGACAGCCACTTCCGCGCCCAGGCCGAACTGGCCGCCGTCGGTGAAGCGCGTTGAAGCATTCACATACACGGCTGAAGAATCCACCTCGTTCACAAAGCGATCGGCGTTGCGCAGGGTACGCGTCAGGATCGCATCGGAATGCTGCGTGCCATGCTCACGAATATGAGCGATGGCATCATCGAGATCCACCACAATCTTCACGTTCAGATCCAGAGACAGGAACTCGTCGTCATACTGTTCTGCTTTTACTGGTACCACGGCAGCTGGGCCATCTTTCAACAGCGCCAGGGCGTTAGCCTCAGCATGCAGCGTAACGCCGCTTTTCGCCATCTGTTTGCTCAGCGCAGGCAGGAAAGTGTTCGCGATACCCTGATGTACAAGCAGCGTTTCCACTGTGTTACAGGTGCTTGGACGCTGGGTTTTGGCATTAACGATGATCTTCAGCGCCGGTTCAATCTCGGCGCTGTCATCGACAACAATATGACACACGCCAATACCGCCGGTGATCACCGGGATAGTCGACTGCTCACGACACAGCTTGTGCAGACCCGCGCCACCGCGTGGGATCAGCATGTCGATGTATTTATCCATGCGCAGCATCTCGTTCACCAGCGCGCGATCGGGGCTTTCAATCGCCTGCACGGCACCCGCCGGTAAGCCGCACTCTTCCAGCGCCTGCTGGATGACTTTTACCGTTGCACCGTTGGTGCGCCAGGTCTCTTTTCCGCCGCGCAGAATAGCCGCGTTGCCGGTTTTCAGGCACAGAGACGCGACATCGACCGTCACGTTAGGACGGGCTTCATAAATCACGCCGATCACACCGAGCGGTACGCGGCGACGCTCAAGACGTAAACCGCTGTCGAGCAGTCCACCGTCAATCACCTGCCCGACAGGATCAGCCAGATTACACACCTGGCGAACATCGTCGGCGATACCTTTCAGACGTGCTGGCGTCAGCGCCAGGCGGTCGAGCATTGCTTCGCTCAGGCCGTTTTCACGCGCTTCAGCTAAGTCTTGTTCATTGGCACGCAAAATCTCAGCGGATTGCGATTCCAGATAATCAGCGATTTTTTCCAGCACGCGGTTTTTCTCGCGGCTGGAAAGGAGCGCCAGTTTGTAAGAGGCGGCCTTTGCGGCTGCACCCATTTGTTCCAGCATTTTCTGGCTCCTTAACGAATAATCATATCATCGCGATGCACGGCGACCGGGCCATATTCATAGCCCAGGATGGCGTCGATCTGCTGCGAGTGGTGACCCGCAATCCGGCGCAGAGCATCACTGTTATAACGGCTCACGCCGTGGGCGATGTCGCGACCTGCGAGGTTACGGATACGAATCACTTCACCACGAGAGAAGTTGCCTGTCACGCTTTTAATTCCTTTTGGAAGTAATGAACTCCCTCTTTCCAGAATAGCGGCAGTCGCCCCTTCATCGACGGTAATTTCACCTGCAGGCGGCGCACCGAAAATCCAGCGTTTGCGGTTTTCCAGTGGGGATTCCTGCGCATGGAAACGCGTGCCCACAGAGAGACCTTCCATGACATCGCCAATCACGCCAGGGCGGCTACCCGCAGCAATGATGGTGTCGATACCGGCACGGCACGCCACGTCCGCTGCCTGTAGCTTGGTACCCATTCCGCCCGTTCCCAGGCCAGAAACGCTATCACCCGCGATGGCGCGCAGCGCATCATCAATGCCGTAAACATCTTTAATCAGTTCAGCGTCCGGGTTGGAACGCGGATCGGCGGTGAACAGCCCCGGCTGATCGGTCAGGAGCAGTAATTTATCAGCACCGGCCAGAATCGCGGCCAGCGCAGAGAGGTTATCGTTATCGCCCACTTTGATTTCAGCGGTCGCCACGGCGTCGTTTTCGTTAATGACGGGGACGATATTGTTGTCCAGCAGCGCACGCAGCGTATCACGCGCATTCAGGAAACGTTCTCTGTCTTCCATATCCGCACGCGTCAGCAGCATCTGCCCGACATGAATGCCATAGATAGAAAACAGCTGTTCCCAGAGTTGAATCAGTCGGCTTTGTCCCACGGCGGCCAGCAACTGTTTAGAGGCTATCGTCGCGGGGAGTTCGGGGTAACCCAGGTGTTCACGCCCGGCGGCAATCGCCCCGGAAGTCACAATAACGATACGATGCCCTGCGGCATGCAGCTGAGCGCACTGACGTACAAGCTCAACAATGTGGGCGCGATTTAGGCGGCGCGATCCGCCTGTTAACACACTGGTACCGAGTTTTACCACCAGCGTCTGGCTATCACTCATGATTCTCTGCCGTTCAACGATAAGGGGAAATGATGTCAAACGAACGTTTTAGCAGGACTCAGCCCCGTTGCCAACTGCCTTAGCACATCACTAAACACTTTGTTGCGCCGGATCAGGGAGCGTAGTGGCAAATTTTGACAATTTTATTACAAAAATAATAAATCACAGTTTTTTAAAATTATTCTTATTTTGTCATAAAAGTTTAATTCCAGAACGTTAAAACCCTTCCTGTTTTTTCACGGGACTTAGGCATGAGCTTATCGTCCAGCGAATTTTAGCGCGTTTATAAAATCAGGATCGAAAATGAAAAAGAGCACACTGGCATTAGTGGTTATGGGCGTAGTTGCTTCTGCATCTGTACACGCGGCCGAAGTCTATAATAAAGATGGCAATAAACTGGACGTGTACGGCAAAGTAAAAGCAATGCACTACATCAGTGATGATGCCTCTAAAGACGGTGACCAGACCTACGTACGTTTCGGTTTTAAAGGTGAAACACAGATTAACGATCAGCTGACGGGCTATGGCCGTTGGGAATCCGAATTTGCCGGTAACAAAGCAGAGAGCGACTCCTCTCAGAAAACTCGTCTGGCATTCGCTGGCCTGAAACTGAAAAACATTGGTTCTCTGGATTACGGTCGTAACCTGGGTGCCCTGTATGACGTCGAAGCATGGACCGATATGTTCCCTGAGTTCGGCGGCGACTCTTCCGCGCAGACTGATAACTTCATGACCAAGCGTGCTACCGGTCTTGCCACCTACCGTAACACCGACTTCTTCGGCATGGTTGACGGCCTGGACATGACGCTGCAATACCAGGGTAAAAACGAAAACCGCGACGCCAAGAAACAGAACGGCGACGGTTTTGGTACTTCTCTGGCTTATGACTTCGGCGGCAGCCCTTTCGCTGTTAGCGGCGCATACACCAGCTCTGACCGTACCAATGCTCAGAACCAGTTGGCTCGCGGCCAGGGCGACAAAGCTGAAGCATGGGCAACCGGTCTGAAATATGACGCGAACAATATCTATCTGGCAACGATGTATTCTGAAACACGCAATATGACCCCAATTTCTGGTGGTTTTGCGAATAAAGCACAGAACTTTGAAGTCGTGGCGCAATATCAGTTCGATTTCGGTCTGCGTCCGTCCCTGGGCTATGTACAGTCTAAAGGCAAGGATATCGAAGGTATCGGTGATGCTGATATCGTGAAATACATTGATGTGGGCGCGACCTATTATTTCAACAAAAATATGTCCACGTTTGTTGATTATAAAATCAACCAGATTGATGACAAAAACAAACTGGGTGTCAGCAGCGATGACATCGTTGCACTGGGTATGACTTACCAGTTCTGATCACGCTGTTATAAAAAATCCCGGCCTGTGTGCCGGGATTTTTTTGTCGGGGATTCATGCGGTCTGATGCCCTCACCCCGGGCCCTCGCCCACAGGGAGAGAGAGAAACCATCAGGCCGTCAGCTTGACCGCTTCGCTGGAAAAGTCATCCGCAGGCTCCAGCTTCAGATCCAGAGTCGCCAGCAAAGCACGCGCCTTGTCGTGGAACTCTTTCAGCGTATATTCCAGACGGTCGATCACTTCCTGATCTTTAATAGCCGCCACCTGCCAGTTTCCGTCTTTATTAAACAGGCCAAACTGGTAGCTGTAAGTAAAACGCTTTTCTTGTGCTTCCATTTCCATCCACCAGCCCCAGAACTCACGTTTTTCGGGTGCAGGCTTCACGTTGACGCAAACAGCCAGGCAGTCGAAAAAAAAGCGATTATCTTCACACTGCTCCTCTCGAATATACGGGCCGAGAGCCATGAACTTCTTAATCAGTCTACTTTTCGGGTGTCCACTCGGTAACGTCATTGCGATCTCCTTTTGTGAAGTCACTGTTTTACCAAACCATCAAAATTTAGCAATCTATTAACACAATCTCTGATAGATCCAACCCGTAATCTCTTTTAACGCTTTGTCGAAGTTCTGATAGACCGGGCTGAACGGTACTTCAAGTAGTTTGCCATCTGCAGATGACGACGTGATTAAGCGAGATTCTTCCTCCGGGCTGAAAGGATCATTTTTCCAGAAACCTGACAGCATCGGCGTTGGGCACCGGCGTCCCAGCAAACCTTGCGTTTTTAACGAATAGCGATTGAGTTCAACACGCAGTGCTTCGTCTGATGCATCATGCATGCCAAGACGGCTGGCCAGTACATCAAGGTACATCTCCGGTACGCTGCTCTGCCGGGCAGGCTCGCTGAGCAACGCGTGAACCACCGGGCCAAGACAGGCCACGGCTCTCAGGCGTGGGGATTCAAGATAAGCCAGACGCACTGCAACGTTCGCCCCAAAGCGGAAACCAAATGCCGCCACACGCGTATGGTCAACCCACGGGACATTTTCAAGTGTTTTCAAAGCATGCTGGTGCAGCTGACTTGAATCCTGAGTGAGTTTCCATTTCGACGAGAAGCCGATCGAAGGCATATCGAGGGTCAGCATCGCGATCCCTTTTGGTGCAAAATAGCGCTCAAAAAGGTTGTAATAGTCGATTTGCAGCGAATCCAGACCGCCGCACATAAGCACCGTCGGGAACGGGCCTTCGCCTTCAGGCATATGCAGGAACCCGGTAACCGGCGCGCCACCGGGGATCGTGAACTCAAGCTCACGCATCCGGCCAGGCAGACGTTGAGCAGCTTCTTCATAGGCACGATTCGCCAGCGCCTGAGCCTGCTCTGCCAGTTCATCCCCTTTAAGATGCGGGTATGCCGCAATGGCGTAAAGATTAGCCGCGTGCAGCCAGTGCTTGCCGCTCAGTGCAGCATCTTCTTCCTGCGTGGCCTTTTGCTGCCAGAGCATCGCCTGTTTAGACCATTCGTAGATCCAGTTACCACCACGGTAGCCCACCACCGTATCGTAGAGTTCGCTGTCGGTACGCTCGGACTCACTCATTACGATACGTGACTGCACGTCGAGGATTTCACGGGGATCAATACCACGCCAGATCCACATTAAACGATTGAGCATGCGATACCAGTGAGGCACATTTTTACCGTCTAACGCAGACTGCACTGAAGGCTGGGTACCTGGATTAAAACGACGCACCAGCGTCGACGTTTCTGGGTGTTTGAAACGGGGTTTGAAAAGAGTTTCGGTGAGATTCGCCTGCGTCATGACATAGCCTCCGTGAATACGTCGTATAAAGACTATTGTAACGCGCCGCAGACTAAAAAAAACAACGCCCGGTATCACCGGGCGTTAAAATAATTGCAGAACGGAATTAACGACCAGAAATTGGCGGTACAAATACCACGCCCATATCCCACGGTTGTTCAATCCAGGTCTCCTGCGGAATATCAATCACATAATCATCAACCAGCGGACGGCCGGCAGGTTTAGCGAAAATAGTGACGAAGTGTGCTTTTGGGTACATTTCGCGGATTGCCACCGCGGTACCACCGGTATCCACCAGGTCATCAATAACGATGAAGCCTTCACCGTCGCCTTCAGCGCGTTTCAGCACGGTCAGCTCACGCTGGTTGTCATGGTCATAGCTGGAGATGCATACGGTATCGACATGGCGAATACCCAGCTCACGAGCCAGCAGCGCCCCCGGTACCAGACCGCCACGACTAACGGCAATAATGCCTTTCCACTGCTCGGAAGGCATCAGACGCGCAGCCAGTTTGCGTGCGTGAATCTGCAACATGTCCCAGGTGACGACGTATTTTTCGCTCATGTGAAGTGTCCCAGCCTGTTTATATACGGCTTAAAAAGTGTTCAAGGGGGAAATAGGTTGCGCGAGATTATAGAGATCTGACGCACTAAAAACCAGTGTTTAGCGCCCTGAGCCAGGGTTTTTACATGCTTTATGCTACCAGCAACCAGAGAAAGTGGTATTCTCAGTTGCATCTCGCAAGCCTGACTTGTGGTAACTATTAACCTGCTAACCCTGTAACCTGCATCATTGTTTGCAGAGCATCGACAAGGAGACTTATCGTGTCTGAACTGTCTCAATTATCTCCACAGCCGCTGTGGGATATTTTTGCCAAAATCTGTTCCATTCCACACCCTTCCTATCATGAAGAACAGCTTGCCGAACATATTATGGGCTGGGCGAAGGAAAAAGGTCTGCACGTTGAGCGCGACCAGGTTGGCAATATTCTGATCCGTAAAGCGGCGACCGCAGGCATGGAAAACCGTAAACCGGTTGTGCTACAAGCGCACCTGGATATGGTTCCACAGAAAAACAACGACACCGTTCACGACTTCACCAAAGATCCTATCCAGCCTTACATTGATGGCGACTGGGTAAAAGCGCGCGGCACAACGCTGGGTGCAGATAACGGTATCGGTATGGCCTCTGCGCTGTCCGTACTGGCGGACGACAGCGTTGAGCATGGCCCGCTGGAAGTGCTGCTGACCATGACCGAAGAAGCGGGTATGGACGGTGCATTCGGTCTGCAGGCGAACTGGCTGCAGGCAGACATTCTGATCAACACCGACTCCGAAGAAGAGGGTGAGATCTACATGGGCTGCGCGGGCGGGATTGATTTCATCTCTACCCTGCCGTTGTCCCGTGAAGCGGTACCCGCTGGCTTCCAGACCTTCAAGCTGACGCTGAAAGGGCTGAAAGGTGGCCACTCCGGTGGTGATATTCACTTAGGTTTGGGTAACGCCAACAAACTGCTGGCGCGTTTCCTCGCGGGGCACGCGGCTGAGCTGGATCTGCGTCTGGTGGATTTCAACGGTGGTACACTGCGCAACGCCATTCCACGTGAAGCGTTCGCAACCGTGGCAGTGCCTGCAGCAAAAGCTGATGAGCTGAAAAAACTCTCCGGCATTTATCTGGATATCCTGAAAAACGAACTGTCTGCCAAAGAGAAGAACCTGACTGTAGTGCTGGAATCCTTCTCCACGGATAAAGCAGCGCTGACCGCGCAGTCTCGTGACAGCTTTGTTCAGCTGCTGAACGCGACGCCAAACGGCGTGATCCGCAACTCTGACGTTGCGAAAGGCGTGGTAGAAACCTCACTGAACGTGGGCGTGGTCACCATGAGCGACGACAGCGCAGAGATCATCTGCCTGATCCGTTCGCTTATCGACAGCGGTAAAGAGTACGTGGTCAGCATGCTGGAATCTCTGGGTACCCTGGCGGGTGCGAAAACCTCCGCTAAAGGTAGCTACCCTGGCTGGCAGCCAGACGCCAGCTCTCCAGTAATGGCGCTGGTGCGTGAGACTTACCAGCGTCTGTTCAACAGCACGCCGAATATTCAGGTGATCCACGCGGGTCTGGAATGTGGTCTGTTCAAGAAACCGTATCCAAACATGGACATGGTCTCCATCGGGCCAACCATTACCGGGCCACACTCACCGGATGAGCAGGTTCATATCGAAAGCGTGGGCCATTACTGGACCCTGCTGACTGAACTGCTGAAGGCCATTCCTGTTAAGTAACGCCCTCACCCCAACCCTCTCCCACAGGGAGAGGGTGAAAAACGCAGGCCTGGTAAGCGAAGCGCTACCGGGCTTTTTTACAACCCCAACACCAGCTGACGTTCCAGTTGCGGATCCAGCAACGTTACGTGCAATCCCACCAGCCTGACTCCTCGCCCACCCCGTCGCTCTTCCCATGCCTTTTTCGCGGTAGCGATAAGATCCTCTTTATTCAGGCGCGGCCAGACGTGCTCCTGCGTCGTCTGCTGAAAGTCATTGAACTTTAATTTCACGCCCTGACGAGCAATCAGCAGATCCGGTTTCACTTTCGCTAACCTCCGCTCCAGCTCAGGATAAAGTTGTTCAGTGATAATGATTTCGCACTCAGGCCACTCATGAATATCTTCAATCAGCGTGCGTTCCACCCCAACGGATTTACGCAGGCGCTCGTTATTCACACCGCGCTCATCAATCCCCTGACTGCGCTCCCACAGCACGCGACCAAACTTGCCAAAGCGCTTAAGCAGCATTGCCAGGTCGCTTCGTTGCACATCTTCACACGTTCGTAATCCCATGCTTTCAAGCTTTGCTGCAGAGACTTTCCCCACCCCGGGAATTTTGCCGAGCGGCAACGTTTTTAAAAACGCCGGAACCTCTTCCGGGGTGATAACAAACTGGCCGTCCGGCTTATTTAAATCTGAGGCTATTTTGGCGAGGAATTTCACCGGGGCGACCCCCGCCGATGCGGTCAGATTAAGCTCGTGATAAATGGTCTGGCGGATCTCCTGCGCCATCAATGTGGCAGAGCCGTGGCAGTGAACGCTGTCGGTCACATCCAGATAGGCTTCGTCCAGCGACAGGGGCTCTATGAGCGAGGTATAGCGGGAGAAAATCTCCCGGATATGCAATGAGGCCTCTTTGTACGCCTCAAACCGACCAGGCAGAAGTGTGAGATGAGGACAAAGCTTTAACGCCATCGCGGTGGGCATCGCACTACGCACGCCAAATTTGCGCGCAGGGTAGTTGGCGGTACTGATCACGCCACGCTGGATGCGGCTGCCGCCAATAGCGATGGGGATATCCCGTAGCGCAGGATTGTCACGCATCTCCACTGCGGCAAAAAAGCAGTCCATATCAACATGGATTATTTTGCGCATAGTAAGCCCTCACTCATTACTGGATAAGTATACAGTAATAACGTAAGGATTGAGAAGCGTGAGAGGAAAAGGAGCAGGTCTGGCGAGCGGTTGCCGGTGCTTTTCCCCCGTTGCGTCATAAAATTTTCTTCAAAGATACCCGGCGTTTAAATGAAGTCACCCATAATAGAGGTATTAAAAAAACTGGCAGATTTTTTAGCATTCAGGGAGCAGTGTTATGAACCTGCATCTTTCGGCAAGCAATGCGTACCGACAACTCAAACCCAACGGCTGGGATGTTGTCGCTTTTCCTTTAATTCTCTGTCTGATAGCCCTGTTCGTCACCGGCTTTCATCAAACCCTGCAGCCCATCGCCAGCCTGAAAACCGAGGTTATCTCGCTGGATCCGATAATGCTGCCGGAATATGCCCTGCGTACCACGCTGCGAATGCTGGTCGCCATGCTCGCGGCACTACTGTTTACCCTGGTTTACGGTACGCTGGCTGCCCGCAGTCGACGGGCAGAAAAAATCCTCATCCCGGTGCTCGATATCCTGCAATCCGTGCCGGTACTGGGTTATATCGCTTTTACCGTAACGTTCTTTATCGCGCTGTTTCCGGGGCAGGTATTGGGTGTGGAGCTGGCGGCCATTTTTGCCATTTTTACCAGCCAGGCGTGGAATATGACCTTCAGCTTCTACCAGTCTCTGCGCACGGTGCCACGGGATCTGCTGGAAGTGTCCTGCGGATTTCATCTGACACCCTGGCAGCGTTTCTGGAAGCTGGACGTTCCGTTTTCAATGCCCGGACTTTTATGGAATATGATGATGTCGATGTCCGGCGGCTGGTTTTTCATCGTGGCTTCCGAAGCCATTACCGTTGGCAACAATACCTATACGCTGCCCGGAATCGGTGCCTATCTTGCTCAGGCCATTTTGCACAAAGATTTGCACGCAGTGGGCTGGGTCTTGCTGGCGATGACGCTGGTGATCCTGGCCTACGATCAGCTGCTGTTCAGGCCGTTGATCGCCTGGGCCGATAAATTCCGCATGGAGACCACGCAGTCTGGTAAAACTCCCACGTCCTGGGTGCTAAATCTGATGCGCCGCACCCGGCTAATTCACAAGCTTCTGGCCCCCTTTGGCCTGCTATTGTCCGTGCTGGCACGTCTGCCTTTGCGTGTACCTACGCTACGCACCAGGCCCGTTCCAGCGAAGTTATCGCGGCAGATTTCCCGTACGATAGACATTATCTGGGGGGCTTTACTGGTTCTGCTGACGTTGTACATTGCCTGGCGGGTGGTCAGCTATGTGAAAACGGGCATCACCCTGGATGAAGTGGGGCATGTTTTGCTGCTGGGTGTGTTCACTCTGCTACGCGTGACGCTTCTGATCCTCATCTCTTCGGTTATCTGGGTACCTCTGGGGGTCATGATTGGGATGCGGCCTGCGCTTGCCGGAAAAATTCAGCCGATTGCGCAGTTTCTTGCCGCTTTCCCGGCGAATCTGATGTTCCCGATCTTCGTGATTACCATCGTTCATTACCATCTTAACCCGGATATCTGGCTCTCTCCGCTGATTGTGCTGGGTACGCAGTGGTACATCCTGTTTAACGTGATTGCGGGAACCGCCGCATTCCCGAATGACTATCGCGAAGCGGCCACAAATTTCCGTATCCGTGGCTGGCAGTGGTGGCGTCAGATCATGCTGCCGGGCATTTTTCCTTACTATATCACCGGTGCGATTACGGCATCGGGGGGAGCCTGGAACGCCAGTATCGTGGCTGAATTTGTGCAATGGGGGAATATCCAGGTGACGGCGCACGGGCTGGGGGCCTATGTTGCACAGAACACGGCCGCGGGCGATTTTCCCAAAATTATTCTTGGTGTGGCGGTCATGTCGCTGTTCGTCACCGTGTTTAACCGCCTGCTGTGGCGGCCAATGTATGCTTATGCCGAATCCCGGTATCGTATTGATTAAAGGATTGCTCTCATGCAGCAAAGATATCGCACAGTGAAAACCGGTCAGGAAGTGTTAACGGTGAAACAGGTCAGCCATGGTTTTGACAAGGCGCATGGTGCAATACAGATCCTTGATAACGTTAACCTGACCTTATCCGAAGGGGAGATAGTCGGACTACTTGGACGTTCGGGTTCAGGAAAATCGACTCTGCTGCGGATCATCTCCGGCCTGATCACACCCACGTCCGGAGCGGTTAACTACAAAGGTACCCCGCTCAGTGGCCCCGCAGAGGGTATTGCGATGGTCTTTCAGACCTTTGCGCTCTTTCCGTGGCTGACTGTACTCCAGAATGTGGAAGCAGGACTGGAGGCGCTTGGTGTTGCCGCTTCGACACGCCGTACCAGAGCGCTCGCGGCAATCGATCTTATCGGGCTCGACGGCTTTGAGAACGCCTATCCTCGTGAGCTTTCCGGCGGTATGCGCCAGCGGGTGGGGTTTGCCCGCGCGCTGGTCGTCGACCCGACGCTGTTGCTGATGGATGAACCATTTTCCGCTCTCGACGTATTAACCGCTGAAACCCTGCGTACGGATCTGCTCGACCTGTGGAACGACGGTAAAATGCCGATCAAATCGATTCTGATTGTGACACATAACATTGAAGAAGCTGTTTTTATGTGCGATCGCATTCTGGTGCTCTCTTCCAACCCTGGCCGGGTGGTTGCCGAAATTAAAGTGCCGTTTTCCCATCCCCGCGATCGCCTCGATCCTGATTTCCGTCAGCTGGTTGACGATGTTTATGCCAGAATGACCGCGCGTCCGGTGAGTGATCACGTCAGAAAAACGCTGAAGGCAGGCACGCGGCTGCCGCAGGTTTCTATCAACCTGATTGCAGGGCTTATCGAGACGCTGGCGGCGGCACCTTATGAGGGACGGGCCGACATGCCGGACATTGCACATTCCCTGCATCTGGAGGTGGATGACCTGTTCCCGATTGCAGAGGTACTGCAGCTGATGGGGTTTGCCGATATTCGCGAAGGGGATATCTTCTTAACCCCAGCGGCAATAGCCTTTGCTCAGGCCGATACGCAACCACGAAAAGTGATGTTTGCCGAGCATCTTCTGCGCTTTATCCCGCTGGCGGCATTAATTAAAAATGTGCTTGATGAGAGGGTGGATCACCGTGCACCCCGCGTGCGCTTTGAACAGGAGCTGGAAGACACGCTCTCTGACAGCGCCGCCAAAGAGACGCTGGATACGGTCATTCACTGGGGGCGCTACGCCGAGATATTCTCCTATAACGACCAGACGGCACTGTTCAGCCTGGAAGATGTGGAGTTTTAAACACCATAAACGCAGGTGTGAGTCTTTGCTTACGCCAAAACCGATCGGGATCCGCAGGGGAAGCCAGGCGAGCGAATGGCTGTTGCTGAACCTTAACGCGCCCACACCATGAAAAGACCGGGCTGGGTCGAGGCAGACAATAGCATCGTGGAGAACGCGTTGCGTGATGTCACTCTGGGGGCGGAAAACGGGTTATGTGAAGCCGGTAAACGTACCGCGGATGCAGACGGCGTATGGCGTCCTGAAATCAGGACGCCATCTACAAAGGTAAATTAAAGAATGCGCTGCTGTTCCCGAGCCATCCGTTTTTTACGGGCATCGCACGGCTCCGGGCAGTCACAGACCTTTTCCATTCCGAGGGCAGAGATACCGCCGCAGCTGCCCTGGATACTTTTACGCTTGATGATCCAGCCCAGGGACATACCGAATACCACCAGCATAAATACCGCGAAAGTTGCCAGAAACGTCAACATTATCAGCCTCCGAAGTCATCCAGCATGATGTTCTCATCCTCCACGCCGAGATCTTTAAGCATCTTAATCACAGCGGCATTCATCACTGGTGGGCCACACATATAGAACTCGCAGTCTTCCGGAGCCGAATGCTGTTTAAGGTAGTTCTCATACAACACGTTATGAATGAACCCTGTATAACCCGTCCAGTTGTCTTCCGGCTGCGGATCGGAGAGTGCCACATGGAAGGTAAAGTTAGGGTTTTCACGCGCCAGCTGTTCAAATTCATCGTCATAGAACATCTCTCGCCGCGAGCGGGCACCGTACCAGAAGCTAATTTTACGCTGACTGCCGAGCCGCTTGAGCTGGTCGAAAATGTGCGAACGCATCGGGGCCATACCCGCCCCACCACCGATAAAGACCATTTCGGCATCCGTTTCTTTAGCGAAGAACTCCCCGAACGGGCCAGAGATAGTCACCTTATCGCCCGGTTTCAGAGACCAGATGTACGATGACATCACACCCGGCGGTGCATCCGGCACATTCGGTGGTGGTGTGGCGATACGCACATTGAGCATAATCATGCCCTTCTCTTCCGGGTAGTTAGCCATTGAGTAAGCGCGCAGCGCCGGTTCTTTGACGCTGGAAGTAAAACGGAAAAGATTAAACTTATCCCAGTCGGTGCGATACTCATCCGGAACATCGAAGTCCGCATAAGTCACGGTGTGATCCGGGCATTCAATCTGAATATAACCACCCGCACGGAACGGAACATCTTCACCTTCCGGTACGCGCAGCTTCAGCTCTTTAATAAAGGTGGCTTTGTTATCATTCGAGATAACCTCACACTCCCATTTTTTGACGCCGAAGATCTCTTCCGGTAGTTCAATTTTCATGTTCTGGCGCACTGCGACCTGGCAGGCCAGACGGCAGCCCTCTTTCGCCTCACGTTTTGTGATATGCGCCAGCTCGGTTGGCAGGATATCACCGCCCCCCTCTTTTACCGTTACGCGACACTGTCCACAGGAGCCACCGCCGCCACAGGCTGAAGAGACAAAAATTCCGTTACCGGAGAGCGTATTAAGTAATTTATCCCCTGCCGGAGTGCGGATCTGATTTTGCGGTTCATCATTGATATCAATGGTGACGTCACCGGAGTTCACCAGCTTTGCGCGCGCGGCCAGAATCAACCCCGACAGTACCAGTACAATCAGCGTGAACATCACCACGCCAAGAATAATTTCCATCTTCTTTCCCTTACAGCTGCACACCAGAGAAGGACATAAAGCCCAACGCCATCAGTCCGGTGGTGATAAAGGTGATCCCTAAGCCACGCAGGCCCGCAGGCACGTTGGCATACTTCATTTTTTCGCGGATCCCCGCCATCGTCACGATAGCCAGCATCCAGCCGATCCCGGAACCGAAACCATACACAACGGATTCACTGAAGTTGTAATCACGCTGAACCATAAATGACACGCCACCAAAGATGGCGCAGTTCACCGCGATCAGCGGCAGGAAGATCCCCAGCGCGTTGTAAAGCGACGGGAAATACTTGTCGAGGATCATCTCCAGGATTTGTACCAGCGCCGCAATCACTCCAATAAAAGTAATAAAGTTCAGGAAGCTGAGATCAACACCGTCCACCAGCGCGCCGTCCCGCAGCACAAAGTTGTACACCAGGTTGTTAATGGGCACGGAAAGCCCCAGCACAACGGTCACCGCGATACCCAAACCAAATGCCGTCGACACTTTTTTGGACACCGCGAGGAACGTACACATGCCCAGGAAAAACGCGAGCGCCATGTTTTCAACAAACACCGCGCGCACAAACAAACTCAGGTAATGAGCCATTGTCGGTTACTCCTTTTCCTGCTGTTCAGGCTTCAGCGTACGAATCAGCCAGATCAGCAAACCGATAATGAAAAATGCGCTTGGAGCCAGAAGGAATAATCCGTTTGGCAGATACCAGCCACCGTTTTGTACCGTGTCCAGCACCGTGATACCAAACAGCTTACCGCTGCCGATTAACTCGCGCAGGAAACCTACCGTCAGCAGGATCACGCCGTAGCCCAGACCATTGCCGATGCCGTCCATAAAGCTCGCCAGTGGCGGCATTTTCATGGCGTAGGCTTCTGCGCGCCCCATCACAATACAGTTGGTGATAATCAGACCGACGAACACCGAAAGCTGTTTTGAGGTTTCATAGGCAAAGGCACGAAGCAGCTGATCGACCACGATCACCAGCGAGGCGATGATCGCCATCTGCACGATGATCCTCACGCTGTTCGGAATGTGGTGGCGGATCATTGAGATAAACATGCTGGAAAACGCCGTCACCAGCGTCACCGCAACGGTCATCACCAGCGCCGTTTCCAGCTTAGTGGTGACCGCCAGTGCCGAGCAGACACCCAGTACCTGCAGAGTAATGGGGTTATTGGCCAGCAGCGGGCCAATGAGCACCTTTTTGACTTCTTTTAGTTCACCTGCATCAGCCATTGTTCAGCGCTCCTTCACGTACGTTTTTCAGGAAGGGGCCAAAACCCAGTTCACCCATCCAGAAATCAAAACTATGCTGCACCCCGTTTGACGTGAGCGTTGCCCCGGAAAGCCCATCGACAGCGTACTCATCTCCCTGACGCGCTGCCCCTTTCATCACTTTCAGCGCGGGTTTCCCGCTGTCATCCAGCACTTTCTTGCCGACAAACTGTGCCCGCCAGTTAGGGTTTTCAACTTCTCCGCCAAGCCCCGGCGTTTCGCCCTGGTCATAATACGTGATGCCTTTTACAGTGCGACCGTCCGTATCAAGCGCCACAAAGGCATACATCATTGACCACAAGCCGTTGCCGTATATCGGAAGCACGACCTCCTGCACCCGGTTTTGCGCATCATGCACCAGGTAGATCTCTGCGAGGTTGCTGCGTCGCTTAATCCCTGCCGGATCCTGTGATGCCTCGAGGGAAAGACTCATATGCGGATCTTTTAGCGCCTGAGCCTGGTTATATTTCGCCGGGTCTTTTTCCAGAAGTTCGCCATTTTTTAAATCCACCAGCCGCGCTGAAATGCGTTCAGCGAAGAGTGTCGAAACATCATCTGTACTCATTCCTTCCTGCATCAATCCGGCCACGGCCAGGATATTGCGTTGTTTATCCAGGGCGCGCTGCTTTTGCTGCAGCGGCTTTAGCCCCACAGCAGAACCCGCCACTACAATGGAACAGACCAGACAAAGCACCAGCACCACCAACAGCGTTTTGCTGATGCTGTCGTTATTTTTGATTTCAGCCACGCGCCTTCCTCCGCTTAACGTTGGCGCGCACGACCAGATAATCGAAGAGTGGCGCAAACAGATTGGCAAACAGAATGGCCAACATCATCCCTTCCGGATACGCCGGGTTGACCACACGAATCAGGACACACATCGCGCCAATGAGCACGCCATAGCTCCATTTACCTTTGTCAGTAAATGAGGCAGAGACGGGATCCGTAGCCATAAACATCATCCCGAAGGCAAAACCGCCCAATACAAGATGCCAGTACCAGGGCATAGAGAACATCGGGTTGGTGGTAGAGCCAATCACGTTGAACATCGTGGCGGTCAGTACCATGCCAATCATCACACCGGCGACAATCCGCCATGAGGCGACACGTCCGAAGAGAATGATGGCCCCACCCAGTAAAATCATCAGCGTGGAGACTTCCCCGATGGAACCCGGAATGTTGCCGATAAAGGCATCAAACCAGGTGACAGGTTGGCCCGTCGCGTTATTCACCAGCGTTTCTCCGCCGTGTGCCGCCCACTGAGAGAGCGGCGTCGCGCCGGAAAAACCATCGGCCGCCGTCCACACCAGATCGCCCGAAATTTGAGCCGGGTAAGCAAAGAACAGGAACGCGCGCCCCGCCAGTGCCGGGTTGAGGAAGTTACGCCCGGTACCGCCGAAGATCTCTTTGGCTATCACGACACCAAAACTGATCCCCAGCGCCGCCTGCCAGAGCGGCAGCGTCGGTGGCACAATCAGCGCAAACAGAATGGAGGTAACAAAGAAGCCTTCATTAATTTCATGCTTGCGAATTATGGCAAACAGCACTTCCCAGAAGCCGCCCACGATAAATACCGTGAGGTAGACAGGCAGGAAGAAAACGGCCCCCAGCGTCATCATGCTGACCCAGCCCGCGTCTGCGGCAAAGCTCACGCCCAGCGACTGCGCCAGACGGTAGTGCCAGTCAGACTGAATCACCTGCGCCATCTGCGGTGCATCGTACAAATGGTGCAGCGCCGGAATGGTTTGCAAACCCACGTTGTACATGCCCCAGAACATCGCCGGGAAGACCGCGAACCAGACCAGAATCATCATCCGTTTAAGGTCGATGGCATCACGGACGTGCGCAGCCCCTTTCGTCACCAGCCCCGGGGTGTAGAAAATGGTCGCCGTCGCTTCAAACAGCGGGTAATACTTTTTCAGCTTACCTTCGGTAAAGTGCGGTTCTATTTTTTCAAAGAGGTGTTTTAAGCCCATCAGTTATCCTTCCTGCTCAATGCGGGTTAACACCTCGCGCAATACGGGTCCATATTCGTATTTACCTGGACAAACATAGGTACAGAGCGCCAGATCTTCTTCGTCAAGCTCAAGACAGCCCAGCGCCTGTGCGCTGTCGGTATCCCCGGCGAGTAAATCGCGCAGCAGCATGGTCGGCAGAATATCCAGCGGCATCACGCGCTCATAGTTACCAATGGGAACCATTGCGCGCTCACCACCATGTGTACTGGTAGAGAAGTTAAAAAGCTTGTGACGCAGGAAATGTCCAAGCGTCGTGCGGGTCACGGAGAATTTCTCCGCGCCAGGCAGAACCCAGCCGAACAGCTCTTTCTCACGCCCTTCCAGGACAACACTCACCTGCAGATGAAAACGACCAAGATAAGCCTGCGCACCAACCGCATGTCGGCCACTGAGAACCGAGCCGGAAATCAGGCGGTTTTCGCCCTCGTTTATTTCACCGTCCAGCAGTTCATTGATATCCGCCCCCAGCAGGGTACGCACCAGACGCGGATTTGCCGCCTGTGGCCCGCCGATGGCAACCACACGTTCAGCACACAGCTCACCTGTCGTAAAAAGCTTACCGATGGCAATGACGTCCTGATAGTTGAGATGCCAGACCTGCTTTGTCAGGCTTACCGGCTCAAGAAAGTGGATATGGGTGCCAGCCAGCCCAGCAGGATGGGGGCCTGCAAATTCGTTAAACGTGACCTGACCTTGCGGATGACCACCAAGCTTGCCTCCACTGGCCTGGCAGACATGGACTTTACCCGACGTCAGGCGCGTTAACACGGTCAGCCCGGCATCAAAGGCTTTTCGCTGTGCCAGAATCACGGGCTGGGGGTCTACGCTGAGCGGGTTGGTGTCAATTGCCGTGACGAAAATCGCCGCAGGCACCGTGTCCGGTACGGGCGATTTACTGAAGGGACGCGTGCGAAACGCCGTCCACAGGCCTGATTCCAGCAGCTGCGCCTGTACGGCACCCCGGCTGAGGCTCGTCAGTTCGGTGGCATCAACATGAGCAAATGTACGCTGCTCGTCGCCTTCAATGCGGATAACCACCGACTGCATAACACGGCGTTCCCCACGATTGATCGCAACGATGGTACCGCAGGCTGGTGCGGTAAACATGACGCCAGGATTCTTTTTATCCTCAAAGAGCGCCTGTCCTTTGATGACGCGATCGCCCTCCTGTACCAGCATTGAGGGGCGCATTCCCAGATAATCGTCACCCAAAATGGCGACATGGCGAACACTAACGCCCGTCGAAACGTGCTGTTCCGGCACGCCTGAAATCGGCAAATTAAGCCCTTTTCTGATTTTAAACATGTAGTTAGGAAGTTTCCATGAACAACAATCCAGTGGGCAGAAGTGTACCATTTTCGCCCTTTCCAGGGCAGGGAATCCGCCGTTGCACACGCCAAAATGCGAGCGATTACGCAAAGTTCCTGGAGTCAACGCCTTTGGGATGGGGTATAAAGTAAAACTAATTTGTAAACTAACCGCTCTGCTCTTGCGAAAATCTATAGCGGTGCTAATGTGAGCGCTCCTAACCAGAATAATCTGATTTCGGGTCTCTTTTGCCGTCCTGGCAAGTTGGTCTTAGTTTTATCAAGGAACTAGTAGTATGCGTAAAATCGCATTGTTCATTGCGATGCTTCTGATTCCGTGCGTGTCGTTTGCCGGGTTGCTCAGCAGCAGCAGTTCAACCACGCCGGTCAGCAAAGAATATAAACAGCAATTAATGGGATCACCGGTTTATATTCAAATATTCAAGGAAGAACGCACTCTCGATCTGTTTGTAAAAATGGGCGAGACGTATCAGCTGCTCGATAGCTACAAAATTTGTAACTACTCCGGTGGTCTGGGGCCAAAACAACGTCAGGGCGATTTCAAAAGCCCGGAAGGTTTTTACAACGTTCAGCGTAGCCAGCTAAAGCCTGACAGCCGCTTCTATAAAGCCATTAACATCGGCTTCCCTAATGCCTATGACCGTGCTCACGGTTATGAAGGTAAGTACCTGATGATCCACGGTGCCTGCGTGTCTATCGGCTGTTACGCGATGACCGATTCCGGCATTGATGAGATCTTCCAGTTTGTCACTGGCGCACTGGTCTTTGGTCAGCCAAGCGTTCAGGTCAGCATCTACCCGTTCCGCATGACCGATGCCAACATGGCGCGTCACAAGTATTCCTACTATGCGGATTTCTGGAAACAGATGAAACCGGGTTATGACTACTTTGAACAGACCCACAAGCCGCCGGTAGTGTCGGTGGTGGATGGCCGTTACGTGGTCAGCAAGCCACTGAGCCACGAAGTTGTCCAGCCACAGCTGGCGTCAAACTACACGGTCTCCCAGGCAAAATAACGCCCACTCACCTGGCATAATCTTTTGCCAGGTTTCGTTGCCCGTCAGCGGTTGCGTCGCTATCACAGAAACCACATCGTTTGGTGTGGTCTCTGTCTGAAAATCAATTTCCACATCCTGATCGAGCAGCGTTGCCACGCCAAACGGCGCACGACGGGTGATCCAGAACAGATTCGTCGAGCAGAACGCCATTACGTAGCGCCCGTCAGACAGGAGCATGTTAAACACGCCCTTTTCACGTAACTCTGAAGCCAGCGATGCGATGTATTTAAACACGGCGGTCATGTTGCTGGGGGTACGAGGATAACGCTCTGTCAGCTTGTGCAGCAGCCAGCAGAAGGCTTTTTCGCTGTCTGTCTCGCCTACCGGGCGGAAATTCCCCGTCTCCAGGGACTTATAGCCAGAGAGCTGACCATTGTGAGCATACGTCCAGTTACGTCCCCACAGCTCGCGGGTAAACGGATGGGTATTTTCCAGCGCCACTTCACCGCGATTCGCCTGGCGGATATGCGCAATAACAGAGTGGGACTTTATCGGATAGTCCTGCACCAGTTTGGCAATCGGTGAATTAAAGCTGGGCTGTGGATCTTTGAACGTGCGACACCCTTTGCCTTCGTAGAAGGTTATACCCCAGCCGTCTTTATGCGGCCCGGTCCCCCCACCGCGCTGAACCAGCCCGGTGAAACTAAAGCAGATATCGGTTGGCACATTGGCGCTCATCCCGAGCAGTTCGCACATACGTCACCTCCACAACAGCGGGGGCAATCATGCCCCCAGCGAAGTCTTACTTAACCATCTCTTTTTCGATCAGCTGGATCAGGATGTGGATCACTTTGATGTGAATTTCCTGAATGCGATCGGCATAACCGAAGTGCGGAACACGGATCTCAATGTCCGCGGTACCGGCCATTTTACCGCCATCTTTACCGGTCAGGGTGATAACTTTCATCCCTTTTTCACGCGCGGCAGCAATCGCTTTGATCACGTTACCAGAGTTACCGGAGGTAGAAATCCCCAGCAGCACATCACCTTCACGCCCCACAGCTTCAACATAGCGGGAGAAGACATAGTCGTAACCAAAATCGTTGCTCACGCAGGAGATGTGGCTCACGTCAGAAATCGCAATCGCCGGGTAGCCCGGACGGTTTTCGCGATAACGCCCGGTCAGCTCTTCTGCGAAGTGCATGGCGTCACAGTGGGAGCCACCGTTACCGCAGGAGAGCACTTTACCACCGGCTTTGAAGCTGTCGGCCAGCAGGACCGCCGCGCGCTGAATAGCGTGAATATTGGCATCATCTTTCAGAAAGTTCGCCAGCGTTTCCGCCGCTTCGTTCAGTTCGTTACGAATAAGATCCTGGTACATGAGGATAATCCTTCAGTATTGATGAAATAACACAGTGGAGTGTACCGGATAGCGTTAAAAGCGAGAAGCTAAAGCCATGTGAATCGTCCGGCGTTTTGATTTTTCGTGCCTGCTAAAACACGAACAATGTGAACCAGGTTGTAATTATTTTGTAAATTCATTGCTAAAAAAAATAACATCCACTACAACCATATCATCACAAGTGGTCAGACCTCCTACAAGCAAGGGAGCTTTTCTTTATGATGATTTTGAGCATTCTCGCAACCGTTGTTCTGCTCGGTGTGTTGTTCTATCACCGTGTAAGTTTATTCCTGAGCAGCCTGATTCTGCTGGTCTGGACGGCAGCATTTGGCGTCGCAGGTCTCTGGAATATCTGGCTTTTAGTTCCACTGGCCATCATTCTGCTGCCGTTTAACTTTGCCCCGATGCGTAAATCAATGATCTCCGCACCGGTGTTCAAAGGCTTCCGTAAAGTGATGCCGCCGATGTCGCGTACTGAGAAAGAAGCGATTGATGCGGGTACCACCTGGTGGGAAGGCGACCTGTTCCAGGGTAACCCGGACTGGAAAAAGCTGCATAACTATCCGCAGCCACGTCTGACCGCCGAAGAACAAGCCTTTATTGATGGCCCGGTGGAAGAAGCGTGCCGCATGGCAAACGACTTTGCCATCACCCACGAAATGGCCGACTTGCCGCCAGAACTGTGGGCCTACCTGAAAGAACATCGCTTCTTTGCGATGATCATTAAGAAAGAGTATGGCGGTCTGGAATTCTCCGCTTACGCTCAGGCTCGCGTGCTGCAAAAACTGGCAGGTGTCTCAGGGATCCTGGCGATCACCGTCGGTGTACCTAACTCCTTAGGCCCTGGTGAACTGCTGCAGCATTACGGTACTGAAGAGCAGAAAGATCACTACCTGCCGCGCCTGGCGCGTGGCCTGGAAATCCCATGCTTCGCGCTGACCAGCCCGGAAGCAGGCTCTGATGCGGGTGCGATCCCGGATACCGGCGTGGTCTGTATGGGGGAATGGCAGGGTGAGCAGGTGCTGGGTATGCGCCTGACCTGGAACAAACGCTATATCACTCTTGCACCTATCGCCACCGTGCTGGGTCTGGCCTTTAAACTCTCTGACCCGGAAAAACTGCTGGGTGGCGAAGAGGACCTGGGCATTACCTGTGCGCTGATCCCAACCTCTACCCCGGGCGTTGAAATTGGCCGTCGTCACTTCCCGCTGAACGTGCCGTTCCAGAACGGTCCGACTCGTGGCCAGGATATCTTTGTACCGATTGATTACATCATCGGTGGCCCGAAAATGGCCGGTCAGGGCTGGCGTATGCTGGTGGAATGTCTGTCTGTTGGTCGCGGTATTACTCTGCCGTCGAACTCAACCGGTGGTCTGAAATCTGTGGCGATGGGAATTGGTGCTTACGCCCACATCCGCCGTCAGTTCAAAATCTCCATCGGCAAGATGGAAGGTATTGAAGAACCACTGGCGCGCATTGCAGGCAATGCTTACGTGATGGATGCTGCGGCTTCGCTGATTACCTACGGCATTATGCTGGGCGAAAAACCGGCCGTACTGTCGGCAATTGTGAAGTATCACTGCACCCACCGTGCACAGCAATCCATCATTGATGCGATGGACATTGCCGGGGGTAAAGGCATTATGCTCGGCGAAGGTAACTTCCTGGCGCGCGGCTATCAGGGCGCACCCATTGCTATCACCGTGGAAGGGGCAAACATCCTGACCCGCAGCATGATGATCTTCGGCCAGGGGGCAATTCGCTGCCATCCGTATGTGCTGGAAGAGATGGCCGCCGCGCAAAATAATGACGTTGATGCCTTCGATAAGCTGCTGTTTAAACATATTGGTCATGTCGGCAGCAACAAGGTGCGTAGTTTCTGGCTGGGTCTGACCAACGGTCGCACCAGCGCGACACCAACTGGTGATGCCACCCGACGTTATTACCAACAGCTGAACCGCCTGAGCGCCAACCTGGCTCTGCTGTCTGACGTCTCTATGGCCGTGCTGGGCGGTAGCCTGAAGCGTCGTGAGCGTATCTCTGCCCGTCTGGGGGATGTGCTGAGTCAGGTGTTCCTGGCTTCTGCGGTACTGAAGCGCTACGACGACGAAGGCCGTCAGGAAGCGGATCTGCCGCTGGTACACTGGGGCGTACAGGACGCCATGCACCAGGCAGAACAGGCGATTGACGATCTGCTGGCGAACTTCCCGAACCGTTTTGTCGCTGGTGCCCTGCGCGTGGTGATCTTCCCTACCGGTCGTCATCATCTGGCTCCGTCTGACAAACTGGATCATAAAGTGGCGAAGATCCTCCAGGTACCGAGTGCAACCCGCTCACGTATTGGTCGTGGTCAGTATCTGACTCCATCGCCACATAACCCAGTGGGTCTGCTGGAAGAGGCGCTGCTGGATGTCATGGCCGCCGACCCGATTCACCAGAAGATCTGCAAACAGCTGGGTAAAAATCTGTCCTTTACCCGCCTGGATGAACTGGCAAAACAGGCGCTGGCAGGTGGAATCATCGATAAGGATGAAGCCGCTATTCTGGTGAAAGCCGAAGAGAGCCGTCTGCGCAGCATTAACGTGGATGATTTCGAACCAGAGGAGCTGGCAACCCAGCCAGTAAAGCTGCCGGAGAAGGCCCGCAAACCTGAAGCCGCATAACGCATTTCGCGTGTACAAACCCCGCCCCGTGCGGGGTTTTTTATTGCCACATTTTCTCGTTGTGTCGTGCTACAGTGTCAAAAAGTGGTCGTTTGAGGAGTCTGAATTGTGCCTGGTCTGAAGATTTCGATTTTGCAGCAACCTTTAGTGTGGATGGATGGCCCCGCCAACCTGCGCCACTTTGATCGTCAACTGGAAGAGATTACCGGGCGTGATGTGATTGTCCTGCCGGAGATGTTCACCACCGGTTTCGCAATGGAAGCCGCTAAACAGTCGATGCCGCAGGAAGATGTGGTCGCCTGGATGCATGCCAAAGCACAACAGACAAACGCGCTGATTGCCGGGAGCGCGGCCCTGCAAACCGAACGCGGGCCGGTGAACCGGTTCCTGTTGGTTGAACCAGAGGGGAAAGTGCATTTTTACGATAAACGCCACTTGTTCCGCATGGCGGATGAGCATCATCACTATGAAGCAGGTAACGAACGAGTGGTGTTTGAGTGGCGCGGCTGGCGTATTTTGCCGCTGGTGTGCTACGACCTGCGCTTCCCGGTCTGGTCGCGCAACCGCAATGATTACGATCTGGCGCTGTATGTCGCCAACTGGCCTGCCCCACGCTCACTGCACTGGCAGTCACTGCTGGTAGCGCGTGCTATTGAGAACCAGGCGTATGTTGTGGGCTGTAATCGCGTGGGTACGGATGGCAACGGGCATCACTATCGTGGTGACAGCCGGGTAGTGAATCCGCAGGGTGAAATTATTGCGACTGCCGAGCCACATCAGGCGACACGTATTGATGCTGAGCTGTCGTTGACTGCGTTGAAGGAGTATCGCGAGAAGTTTCCCGCGTGGCAGGATGCAGACCCGTTTAATATCGAATGAATAAAACCGGGTGGTGGCAATGCCTCACCCGGGCTTTTATAAGTCAGAGCATAAAACACCCGGTATAGGGTTTTACGCTATGACGTTGAAGTTATGCAGTCCCGCAGTTCACAAATTGATCCAGAGAAGTGTCTTATTTCAATCAATTTCCGGTAAATCGCATTGTTAATTCAACAGCAGAAAACGGTGAATCTAACGACAAAAGAACGTTAAAAACCACCAAATACCACTTTGGTATAGTATTTGTTTATCTTACCGCTGCGCTTGCCATCGGCACCGTAATAGCGATCCTGACGACAGAGCTTTTCTTTCACGTCGCAGGAAAGACCGGTCACGAAGGTGAAAGAGGTGGTATCAAACTCGCCCATGGCTTTTAATTTATCAGCACGAGTTTTACCCACATATTTTTCAGTCAGTGGAATGGATACGCCGGTAGCATCGGCACAAATGTACTTATCGCACAGTACGCCTTTTCCCGGTGTCCATAGGGCGGCGGTTTCTGGAGTTGCCGCCAGCGCACCAAAACTGAATAACCCTAAAAAGATCCCAATTGCTAATTTCATATTGTCTCCAGAACCGGGCAAATAAATTGCCCGGTCTTTTCATCTGGGTTTATCAGAAGGCGTATTTTACCCCAACGGTTCCCTGAGTGTCACTGTATCCCTTGTCACCGATCTGTTGTGCTACGTTCGCCCACAGCGTCGCCTGACGGTTAATTTTTCCCTCAACACCCAGCTTCAGCTCACCAATATTTCGTGTGCCGTCCATATAAGTGCTGACACCATCCATATTTACACCGTAGTTGTCGGTGTTATAAATCCAGTTCGCTTCCACGAAAGGTTCAAATTCACGCTGACTACCTTCATCCAGTTTGCTTTGTCCTTTAATAAAGGCTCTCACACCGAGACGGGTCTGGATATTATTGTCACCGGTACCACTGACGCTTGTACCGTTAATCTCGGTATGGTTGTCGGCTTTCACCCCCATCCAGGTGACCTGCGCCTTCGGCTGGATAAAGACCTGGTTAACCATGCCATTCAGCGTCTGATATTCACCAGTTTTATGGGTGTAACCCGCTTCAACGGAGGCGGTAAAGCCATTGGATTTGTAGCTTTCAGACGGCAGACCCTGACCGCTGACGCTGTTGTTGAACCAGTTGTACAGGGCCCAGGTATCAACGTAGGTACCTTGTTTGGTGGTGTCGTTGGCATACCAGGTACCATAAACCCCGACGCTGTAGCCGTTCAGGCTGCCGCGAGAGTTGTAGCCGGAAGCGTGGGAAACGCTGTGGCTTTTCTGATTGGCGTAGCCTCCCATCAGACCGACCAGGTAGCGATCAAGACCATCATTTGACCAGTCGACGATATCACCGCCAATCTGTATGACGTAGCGATTCGCATTGGTCGCGATGGCATCATTGCCCACGTGCGAACCGGTATGCCCGCCGATGTTACGCATCCACATAGAGCTTACTTTGCCGTTACCGGACATATCGTCCAGATACTGGGTTTCACCCAGGCGGTCGTGTAAACGCATGGCGAAGATGGTGTTGGCAGCACGCAGGTTATCGATATAAGAACCTATTTCAGGACGTAATACCGGGGTCGACGGTGTTGCTGGTTCGGCTGGAGTGCTCGGGTCTGTAACCGGAGGGGTTACCGGACGCGGCGAGCTCGGCGTCAGCGGAGTCATCGGCACTATCGGGTCAACCGGCGGTTGATTGCCCTGGTCTGTAACCGGAGGGGTTACCGGACGTGGCGAGCTCGGCGTCAGCGGAGTCATCGGCTTCACTTCACGGGAAGTTAAGTACCAGGACTCCGGGTTACCTGCACTGCCATCTCCGCCTCTGGTCAGTGAGTAATCATAAGCACCTGCAGCGATGGTGCCGATATTCTGGCGGTAACCATCCGAAGAGGGTGACAGACGGAAGGCATCAGGCGTGGTGGTACTGCCATTCTGGGCATCAATCAGCAGGATCCCGGTGTTAGTACGCGCGCCGGTACCGCCACCATGCTTGATGATAAGAGAGGTATTGCCGTCGGCTTTGGCGTTGTTCAGCACCAGGCGATCGCTTGCCGAGCTGTCATCACCCATATAAGTTTTCAGGATAAGCGTACCGTTGTTGCCGGTATATTGGTTGCTGACGGTCAGGGTATTACCCGGCTGTGCGCCCGCCAGGTTGATAATACCGTTGTTTTCGATACCACCTGCGAGCGTAAAGTTACTGTTTGGCTGACTTTCCTGACCGGAAAGCGTATTGAGCGAGGCAACCATGCCGTTGTTAACCACGTTGCCATTGACTACGCCTGTACCAGCCAGAGTGCCATTGCTACCCACCGTAACATCAGCGGCTTTGGCACCGTTCAGCACTGCCGTTGAATTGGCTGCATCGCCAACGATAAGCGCACCGCCATCGATAGTGGTGGTACCGATATAAGTATTCACACCGTTAATGACGGTAATGCCGCTCAGTTGGCTGACATTACCCAGGCCACTAATAACGGGTGCGAAAATATAGTTGCCGGAGGTGTCGGTATGGTTAAACACCAGATTGCTGTTGGTATTGGCTAAAATTATTTTTTTGGCATTGATAGTTCCTGCTGCCTTAGCCGTTTGCCCGGCTAAAGCACCGATTGCCACCGTGCCATTTTCGGCATCGACATTGATACTTTGGGCATTAAGTTGACCCTGGTTGGATACAATCAAGGTACCATTACCAGACGGTAACTTAGTTGCACTATTTTGAGCACCGATGCTCAGCTCTCGTGCGCCAATATCCCAAAGGGAGCCTGGACCGTCGATAATGACGTCACCTTTACCTGCGGCATCGTCAGCAGGGCTACCCCCGGCAATCGCTCCGCCAGCGCTTTTCACTACACCGCCGTTAGTAACACTCATGCTACCGGTTCCGGCACCACCGACGTTCATCGGGCCGCTGTTGATTACCCAGCCCGAACCCGAGCCGTCGACATTCACTATACCGTTAGAATTTTTTCCCCAGCCGACACCAGTGGAAGAATTACTAATGATAGAGCCGCCGTTACTGATGGTCACCGAACCGTTGCCATTGGTACCTACGGTTATCCCCGAAGAGGAGGTTGTCGTGGCTAACAACTGCGAATCGACACCATCCACCACAACAGTACCCGTGCTATTATCGTTCTGGCCGACGTTCATGAATACCAGTCCGACCTTTCCGCCATTGAAAACATTCAGCGTCCCTGTACCACCTCCACCAACGGCGGTCGTACCGCCAGATAGTGCCTGATTAGAGGGATCTACGCCATCGTACCAGGCACCGCCGTCAACGGTGAGGGTTCCGGTACTGCCCGAATTATATCCGAGAACAGAACCGCTGGTGCCGGAAGCGGTGGTGCCGGACTGAACAACGCCACCTTTAGTAATGGTCAGTGAACCTGTACTATTTTCCCCGGCGTAGATAGCTCCCGGTAAAATCCACGGACTACTTTGAGTGTCAGGAACGATTACCGTAGCACCGTTATCAATAACGGTCGCGTTAGACGCGGCAAATACAGGCACACTCAGCGGCGCGGTAAAAAGTAATGTCGTAATCGCATTTTTAAGAAATACGCGAGTGCCGTTATTGTTCGAAATTCGTTTTATAACCATGTCAGTACTTCTGTTCATCATTAACTCCAGTGGAAATTCAAAATGTCTTTTATTAAAATTTTCGTTCAGTATTCAGGCGTACCGATGCAGCACAGCATTGTTAATTAAAGCTGCGTCATCCTCCGATATTTGCCCAATAAAACGGTGCCAATAGCGTTTATCCAAATTTTATATATGCGTGTGTAGTGCCTGTAAAATGGCAACGTGAACGACATCCCCATAAAGGGATCAAGAGTTTTTCAGAAAGGAAAAACAAAAAATAATAGACGTATTAATAACCCGCAGGTAGGGGTTTCAAATCGACAAGTCTTCCACGATTAACGGTAATATATCCGCCATCAGAGAGATTTTTTAAGATTTTGTTTAATGTACTCCGTGACACGGACGTACGATTTAAAATAAAAGTAAATATCGAAACATCGTTTAAACTCTCTTGGTTATGCTCCCACAGCATTTCAAGATAGGGTTTAACAATGCTATAGCTATTGGTCGTTCTGGAATTCAACTCCTCCCTGAAACAGTAAATTTCAAGATACCATGTGAGTATCAATGAAACGTCTTTCCATAACTTTTTTTCTTCCACCAGTCGCATAAAATCATGCAGTTTGAGATACGACAACTTAACATCAGATACCGTGCGGATATAATAACATTCCCGCTTAGAAAGCATCGTTGATAAACCAAAAACGGCCTGGTGATTGATATTCGCTAATATAATGTTGTTATGCACATTGCAGAGTTCGACTTCTCCTGCAGTGAGTACATAAATCAACTTTGTGTCGTGGCGCTTTAAGCGCCAAATCTTTTTTGGTGAAGCAGTAACCTCAACTCTCTCTGAGTGGATTGAAATTTCCCTTCCTATATCGGACAGCGCTGTGCGGACCTGCTCATTAAGAGTGTACAGATCGCTATACATAACGACTCCTGAACTAGCCTACTTTGAAAATTAGAGTAACTCATGTTGATGATGCCTCTAATTGGTTGAATCTGATATATAATCTGGGGTTTTGAGATTTTCTCCTGGCACGCGTTAACGTTCATTGTTCCCGTTGTAATTCTGTTCTGGTTTATCACCATGACCGGAACATCCTAAAGGCCAAAGTTGTTTCCGTTGTCGTGAGTGTCGATGCGTATTCCCGCTCACCGACACCTGGCAGGCCAGAAAGCCGGTGTTAAAGAGCAAATCGTTGATATAACCTTCAACGGCACCGGGGTTCGCGATACGGCAAGGACGCTGAAAATAGGTATCAACACGGTTTTCCGTACTTTAAAAAACTCACGCCGAAGCGAATAACGTCTTCGCCAGTCGCCCATTCCGGTGCGGCGCTTATCTACGAACTCAATGAGCAATGGAGCTTCGTTGGTGTAAGGCCCGACAGCTATGGCCGGGAAGTGCTAAAGGATAAGCATCTGACCGGCAAGATTTTTACGCAATGAGCATAGCAATATGACGTTGCGAACCCGTATCAAACGTCTGGCTCGTTTCTCGCGCTCTATATAAGTCCATGAAAAGTCATCGAAGCCTTCATCAAACAACATATGCTCGACTAATTGGAGTCATAACCTTAATTTTTTTACACTTTATACAAAAGAATGAATATAAACAAGATCTTCATTTGTATAAAAATACACAGCTTTCATAGGCTTGCATGAATAATCTTCATACGAAATACCACATCACAATATAGTTCTAACATATTGTTTTTAAAAAAAATGGAACCAACCAATAGTTTTTTGTACTTTATAATTATGTAATGATGATGAATAAGATTATTAAGCTCTGAATCTGAATTGCGACTTACGTAACTATATAAACATTAAGTAAGTAGAATAACTTTGTATTTTTCGGAACATTGAAATGCCGATTTTATTTAAGTTCTTGCGGGGTAGTTGGCATTGGTTGACCTTCTCATTCTCTATTTATCCAGCCAGATGAAAATCCTCATGTGGCTAATGAAGACATTACTCACATCGCGGTGTGTTAATCAACAGGGAGGGAGGTCAAACGTGTTTAAGGGTCTTAGCTGGGATTACAAAAGCAACAGCCTGTGTAAGTCTGGAAGAAGATCATCATCAACGGGCTGGCAGACCTGGAGCGAATGCTGATGATCCTTGATGAGAAGCCTGTTCCCGCGAACCGCGCCGATGTCACCCGCTGTCTCAGCGATCATATTAATGAGAACAGGCACAGCATTCATGATGAGGATGAAATGTTTGTTATCAAATACTTTCAGAAGGGAACGGCACACCAGCGCCAGCCAAACGGTCATGGCATACCGTAAATTACAGACAAGAAAAAGGGCCATGTTAATCAATAACATGGCCCTGAATAGTGGCGGAACGGACGGGACTCGAACCCGCGACCCCCTGCGTGACAGGCAGGTATTCTAACCGACTGAACTACCGCTCCGCTGTGTTCCCGTGGGAACGAGGCGAATATTACGGTTTGCCTCCGAACTCGTCAACGCTTTTTCTCACGTTTTGAATCGTTTGCTGCAAAAATCACCCAGACGGTGATTTTACAGCCATTCTGGCCCCTTTTTACGCGCGCCACATGCAGCTTCCGCCCTTCTTCTGCACGAGATCCAGACGGGATTCATGGTTTAGCAGTTCTTCATCGCTAGCTAAAACAACCCGTAGCCTGCTGCTCTGACGTACAAGGCGCTGAATTCCCGCGTCACCCTGCATCTGCTGAGCGTCGTTTTCCATGCTGAAGGCCATCGACGTCTGACCACCCGTCATCGTCAGGTAGACATCGGCCAGTATCTGGGCATCGAGCAGTGCGCCGTGCAGCGTTCGCTTGGTGTTGTCTATCTCATAACGTGAACAGAGGGCATCGAGGCTGTTACGCTTGCCTGGAAACATTTTCCTGGCCAGTGCCAGACTATCGGTCACTTTACAGAACGTGTTCGTCTTCGGGATATCACGATTAAGCTTGCTGAATTCATAATCCATAAAGCCGATATCGAACGATGCGTTATGGATGACGAGCTCGGCACCTTTGATGTACTCCAGGAACTCGTCCGCCACATCCGCAAAAGTCGGCTTATCCAGCAAAAACTCATCGGCGATACCGTGAACGCCGAACGCTTCTGGATCCACCAGCCGATCGGGTTTGAGGTAAACGTGGAAGTTGTTCCCCGTAAGACGACGATTCACCACTTCAACAGCACCGATCTCAATGATCTTGTGTCCTTCGTAGTGTGCGCCGATCTGGTTCATACCGGTGGTTTCGGTATCGAGGACAATCTGGCGAGTAATTGCAGTGCTCATAGCGGTCATTTATGTCAGACTTATCGTTTAACTGAACGTTTCAAATACAGGAAGTCTACCAGAGATGCGTAAACAGGTAGAAATTTTCACCGATGGATCTTGTCTCGGCAACCCAGGACCTGGCGGTTATGGCGCGATTATGCGCTATCGCCAGCACGAAAAAACTTTTAGCGAAGGCTATTTCCTGACCACTAACAACCGCATGGAGTTGATGGCGGCCATCGTGGCGCTGGAAGCCCTGAAAGAGCACTGTGACGTGGTGCTGAGCACCGACAGTCAATACGTGCGTCAGGGCATCACCCAGTGGATCCACAACTGGAAAAAACGCGGCTGGAAAACAGCAGATAAAAAACCGGTCAAGAACGTCGACCTCTGGAAGCGTCTTGATGCGGCACTGGGTCAGCACGAAATCAAATGGGAATGGGTGAAAGGCCACGCGGGACACCCGGAAAACGAACGCTGTGACGAACTTGCCCGTACGGCTGCCTCTAACCCTGTCCATGAAGATACTGGCTATCAGCCAGAATCCTGATCAGGGTTTTCTGTACTGACGCGTTGCGCCAACGGTCTGACGGATCTGCGTTTGCGATTTGTTCTGTTTCATCGGGTTTAGCGTAAGGGGAATTGTCCGCTTACGCGCAACGATGAACTGCATGCAACCTAAAGCAGGCAGATGAGTGCTTAGCAGTACCCCACCCTGCCGCGCCCAGGGCAAGACCTGAAAACCGCCATAGCAAAGCACTTCAAAGTTCAGCAATGAAAGCCAGTCCAGCTGACGCATCATGGTGAACATTCGGCTGTTATAAGGTGATGTACGGCGTAGTACGGGCACCAGCTTACGTAGCCCCATCAGGCTAAGCGGATTGAAACCGCTGATAACCAGCCAGCCGTCATCGATCAACACGCGATCGGCTTCACGTAGCAGACGGTGAGGATCGCTACACCAGGGTAACGTATGTGCAAGCAGGCACGCATCAACCGATTTTTCGGCAAACGGCAAATGCAGGGGATCAGCCTTTACGTTAACGGGCGATCCATCAAGAGAAACATTGACCTGATGCGAGATAGCGCAGCTTTCGGTATTGATTTCCGCGCTGAGATTGCCAATCTTAAGCAGGTGGAAACCATACATTTTCGCGAGCCAGGGCTTCAGCTGCTGTTCTAACGCCTCGCGATAATATTCACCCCAGGGCAATTCCGCCCAACGTTCCGGTGCTGCGACAGTCTGAGGTACCCTTGCCGGTTTCATCAAAACACCCGCCACGCTAAAAGAGGTAATGTATGAATCTTATCAGTATTCCTGCTTTTCAGGACAATTACATCTGGGTTTTAGTTGATGACGCTCATCGATGTATCATTGTTGATCCCGGTGAGTCAACACCGGTTTTACACGCAATAAAAGAGAATGGCTGGCAGCCAGAAGCCATACTCCTGACCCACCATCATAACGATCACGTCGGTGGTGTTCCTGAACTGTGCGCCCATTTTCCGCATCTTGTGGTATATGGACCGAAGGAGACACAAGATAAGGGAGCGACACAGATAGTCGAAGATGGCGAAAAAATCCTCATTCCAGGGTGGGAGTTTTCTGTATTTGCCACACCAGGTCACACTTCTGGACATATTTGTTACTACAGCAATCCTTATCTTTTTTGCGGCGATACACTGTTTTCTGGCGGCTGCGGAAGGCTATTCGAAGGCACGCCAGCACAAATGCATCAATCTTTACAGGCAATTAACGCACTACCCGACGATACTCTCATTTGTTGCGCACATGAGTATACATTAGGAAATATGAAGTTTGCAGTCAGCCTCTTACCGGAGGATCGTGCGATTCAAGATTATTATCAGAAAGTGAAGGAGTTACGCGCAAAAAACCAAAAAACACTCCCCGTAATTCTGAAAAATGAGCGGGAAATAAATTTATTTTTACGAACAGATGATATTGATTTAATTAATAAAATTAACCAAGAAACAATTTTGAAACAACCTGAAGAACGATTTGCATGGTTAAGGTCAAAGAAAGATAACTTCCGATAATTCTGGGTTGCCTTTTCAAAATTTCGTCGTTATCATCGCTCGTCTTTTAAGCAACTATTGACACACACATGAAGGCAAAAGCGATATTACTCGCCTCTGTCCTGCTTGTAGGTTGCCAGTCACAAAACGGCAGCAACGTACAACAGCACGCACAGAGCCTTTCTGCAGCTGGTCAAGGGGAAGCAGGGAAGTTTACAAGTTCAGCGCGATGGATGGACGATGGGACATCATTCGCGCAGGATCAGGACTTGTGGGCCTCTATTGGCGACGAGCTAAAGATGGGAATTCCGGAAAACAGCCGGATTCGCGAACAGAAACAGAAGTATTTGAGAAATAAGAGCTATCTCCACGATGTAACGTTACGGGCAGAGCCGTATATGTACTGGATAGCCGGGCAAGTTAAGAAACGTAACATGCCTATGGAGCTGGTACTCCTACCCATAGTGGAGAGCGCTTTTGACCCACACGCAACGTCTGGTGCCAATGCCGCAGGTATTTGGCAGATCATTCCGAGCACAGGGCGCAATTATGGTTTGAAACAGACCCGCAGCTACGATGCGCGTCGAGATGTTGTCGCTTCAACGACAGCGGCTCTCGACATGATGCAACGTCTGAACAAGATGTTTGACGGTGACTGGTTGTTAACAGTTGCTGCGTATAACAGCGGTGAGGGTCGTGTACTGAAGGCAATGAAGGCGAATAAAGCGCGTGGTAAATCCACCGATTTCTGGTCGCTCTCACTGCCACAGGAAACGAAGATTTACGTACCGAAAATGCTGGCATTGAGCGATATTCTCAAGAACAGCAAGCGTTACGGTGTTCAACTGCCAACACCAGACGAAAGTCGTGCACTGGCGCGCGTTCGCCTCAGCAACCCGGTTGATATTCAACAGGTTGCTGATATGACGGGTATGTCGGTAAGTAAATTGAAAACCTTTAATGCAGGCGTTAAAGGCTCAACCCTGGGGGCTAGCGGCCCACAGTATGTAATGGTTCCGCAGAAACATGCCGAGCAGTTACGTGAGTCTTTAGCTTCTGGTGAAATTGCTGCTGTTCAGTCAACGCTGATAGCAGACACATCACCTGTAAGCAGTCGTAGTTACAAGGTTCGTTCAGGTGATACGCTTTCGGGCATTGCAACACGTCTTGGCGTGAATGCGAAAGATCTGCAGCAGTGGAATAATCTGCGCAGCTCAGGCCTGAAAGTGGGTCAGACTCTGACGGTGGGTGCAGGTAGCAGCGCACAGCGTCTCGCCAACAACAGCGATAGCATTACTTATCGCGTGCGTAAAGGCGATTCACTGTCCAGTATCGCAAAACGACACGGCGTGAACATCAAAGATGTGATGCGCTGGAATAATGATACTGACAATCTGCAACCAGGCGACCAGTTGACACTGTTTGTGAAGAACAGTGCCACGCCAGACTCCTGATAGTACAATCTAAAGATAAAAAGGCACCCGTTCCCCCGGGTGCCTTTTTTGTTTTATCCCGCTTTTTGCGCTTCAGCCATGATGGTATCGCTGGTAAACGAGCCATCGTCCTGCAATTCAAAGTAGGTTTTCACTTCCGCAGAAGCACTCTCCTGATACAGCCGAATAGCCTGGCTTAACGCTTCAGGTGTACGCATGCGCGCGATCCACGAACTGAACTCCAGCGGCAAACGGTCTGTCATTAATGAACGTGAAATTAAACCCGCATCGGTGATAAACGATAACCACTCTCCGCTGGAGTAATTTTGCACATGAGAGGTGTCACGCAGCGCTTCAACCGTCTGCAGCCAGATATTGCGTACCGGATGCCCCGGGGACATCACATCCATAATGATGAAGATCCCGCCCGGCTTGAGCACGCGTTTGACTTCCCGTAATGCCTGCCCGACATCATGCCAGTGATGTGCAGAGTAGCGGCTGATGACTACGTCAAATGACGAATCCTCAAAGGGTAAGGATTCGGCATAACCCTGGCGCGTCGTAACATTACTCAGCCCTTTCGCTTTTGCCGCCTCCGCGACCACCTCCAGCATCTGGCTGGATAAATCATACGCCGTGACCTGAGCAACCTGCTGTGCAGCCGCAAAGCTGGCGTGGCCGGCCCCACAGCCTAAGTCCAGCACGTGCGCCTGCGGGAATGCTGCCAGGCGTTCACCGAGACGCACCAGGTCGCGTCCAGACGCGTGTACAGCGCTGCTCAGATAGGCACTTGCCTGCGAACCAAACTGTTTTTCTACGTTGTCATGATGGGAGTGTGTTGTTGTCATCGTACTGTCCTTTTGTTGGTAAAAAAATAAAGGGCAGCACCCGCGCAGGTCTGCCCCACGGCAGACCTGACACACCATTATTTATCAGGCTTGCCGGGACTGAATTCGACGAGTAGCGGATTGTGATCGGAAGCGCGCGTCACCAGAACGGAGGCGTCATGTACGCTCAAACCACGATAGAAGACAAAATCGAGAGGACGACCAAATGCCTTCTTGCGCTGGTCATCGGTAAAACGGACTTCACGCAGCGACATTTCACGCGCAAAGCGATACAGCGCATTCATGCGCGGACGGCTCCAGGCATTGAAATCCCCGGCCATAATGATCGGCCCACTGTGATGGGCAATCTGGTCGCCAATGGGAAGTAACTGCTTACTATACACATCCACGCCCAGACTGAAGTTTACCGCGTGGATATTCACCACCATCAGCAAACGGGTATCCGGCAGGGGATAAACCGTCACCAGCGCCGATTTTGCCAGACGCAGGATTGGCTCGCGCTCACGCAGCGGACAGCAATAGACCGGATGCGCAGCAGAGAGGGTCATCACACCAGAGGGATGTTGCGGTAAAACAAATGCGGGTACCTGATCAGCGGCAAGATAGTTAGTCGTCGCAAACCTCACCAGTTCAGGAGTGGTTTGCGCCTCCTGTAACAGAACCAGATGCGCATCCTTACCAAAATTCTTGAGCACGGATAACCATTCCGCACGCTGTTGCTTAAAGATATTCCAGACCAGTACCCGGATTTTTTCATCACTGCTTAACGGTGTACCAGCGGGCAATGCCTGGCTGATGCTCGCAAACGACCCCGGAGGCAAGATCCTCTCCGCGGGCAGTCCGGCAACATAACGCATGGCATAAGTATTTTTTCGCACTTTTGGAAACGACCTCTGTAACATGAACCAGCCCGGAAAACGGACTGGTTCTACTGTTATAGGGATTTTAGGTCACACTTTCAACGCCATTACGGAGAAACCGCTTTCCAGATTTGTAAGCAAGCACTTACTGCTGTTTATCCAAGAGCCACACGAGCCGGTTTATCAAGGCGTCCGCTCCAGCCAATCAACAGGAAGGCAATAAGGACAATCACTGCGCCAATCCACGGCGTTTGTGTTAAGCCGAAGTGTTCAACGGTTTGCCCGCCGATGATAGAACCCAGCGCAATGCCAATATTGAATGCCGCAATATTAAGACCCGATGCTACATCCACCGCATTTGGCGTATAAAGCTCGGCTTTCTGCACAACGTACACCTGAAGACCCGGCACGTTGCCAAAAGCGAAGATCCCCATAACCAGTACCGTGACCAGCGCGGCGTATTGCATTGATGCCGTAAACTGGAAAACCATCAGCAGAACAACCAGCGCAGCGAAGATGAACTTCAGAGCAGGAACGGCTCCATGTTTATCGGCCAGTTTGCCCCCCCAGATATTACCGATCGCAACTGAGATACCGTAGCCCAGCAAAATCCAGCTCACCGTATTTGGCGAAAATCCTGCGAGATCCTGCATCATCGGAGCCAGGAAGGTGAAAGCAGTGAATACGCCACCATAACCCAGGGCCGTAACCGCATAGATGATCAGCAACCGCGGATGAGTAAGAACTTTCAGCTGATCGCTCAGGCTGGCACTGGCGCGTCCGTGGATATTTGATGGCACCAGCAACAGGCTGGCAACCAGGGCAATCACACCCAGCAAAGAGACCGCCAGGAAGGTTTCACGCCAGCCGAAATGTTGCCCGATAAACGTCCCTAGCGGCACACCGGTTACCAGTGCAACGGTCAAACCACCAAACATAATCGCAATAGCAGACGCCGCTTTCTCTTTTGGTACCAGGCTGGTTGCAATGGTGGAGCCGATGGAGAAGAACACGCCATGCGCGAGGCCGGTCAGTAGCCGGGCAATCACCAGCGTGGTGTAATCCGGGGCCTGCCAGGCCAGAATATTACCCGCGGTGAAGAGCACCATCAGGGCAACTAACAGCTGCTTACGCGGAAAGCGTCCGGTCAGCGCCGTCAGTACCGGTGCGCCAACCGCGACACCCAGCGCATAGATAGAAACCAGCAGCCCGGCAGAGGGCAGCGAAATAGCAAGTTGATTAGCAATAGCAGGAACCAGTCCTACAATAACGAATTCGGTCGTGCCAATTGCAAAGGCACTGATCGTCAGGGCAAGTAGCGCCAGTGGCATAAAATACTCCGTCTCTTCAGGATTAAGATGACAAGGAGTATGCGCCAGTGCTTAAATAACAAAAATGGTCAAAATCTCAATAGAATTTTGCAGGTGGTGCAACAATGAAAGCAACGTCGGAAGAGCTGACAATCTTTGTCGCCGTCGTCGAAAGCGGCAGCTTTAGCCGCGCGGCCGAACAGCTTGGACAAGCTAACTCTGCTATCAGCCGCTCGGTTAAAAAGCTGGAGATGAAGCTTGGGGTGAGCCTGCTCAACCGAACGACGCGTCAGCTGAGCCTGACGGAAGAAGGTGAGCGTTATTTCCGTCGCGTGCAGTCTGTTCTGCAGGAGATGGCTGCAGCGGAAACAGAGATAATGGAAACCCGCAGTACGCCGCGCGGATTGCTGCGTATTGATGCGTCCACCCCTGTCGTGCTGCATTTCCTGATGCCGCTGGTTAAACCATTTCGTGAACGCTATCCGGAAATGACGCTATCTCTGGTCTCCTCCGAAACGTTTATTAATCTTATTGAGCGGAAAGTCGATGTCGCGATTCGGGCTGGAACCTTAACGGACTCAAGCTTACGTGCCCGTCCTCTGTTTGCCAGTTACCGTAAAATCATCGCCTCACCACAGTATATTGCCGTGCATGGAAAGCCAGAGACGGTTGAAGAGCTGAAGCAGCATCTGTGTCTGGGCTTTACGGAACCCGTATCGCTGAATACCTGGCCCATCGCCTGTCATGATGGGCAACTTCATGAAATCACCAGCGGAATATCGTCCAACAGTGGGGAGACGCTAAAGCAGCTGTGCCTTGAAGGGAACGGGATCGCCTGTTTATCCGATTACATGATTGATAAAGAGATAGCACGCGGTGAGCTTGTAGAACTGATGGCAGATAAATGTCTGCCGGTAGAAATGCCTTTCAGCGCGGTGTATTACAGCGACAGGGCGGTAAGTACGCGCATACGTGCTTTTATCGACTTCCTGAGCGAGCATGTAAAAACAGCTCCAGGAGGAGCTGTGTGAGGGCTTAGGTTACAGAGGGTGGTCAATATTAATCCCAGTTCGGAGCTAAACCTTCCGGGCTAACCAGGCGATCGTTGCAATCCAGGGCTGCGATCGCTTTTTTGTCTTCATCATCCAGCAGGAGATCCAGAGCTAACAGATTGCTGGCCAGGTTTTCACGTTTGGTCGATGAAGGGATAACGGCATAACCTTCCCCCATCGCCCATGCCAGGATCACCTGTGCAGTTGTTGCGTTGTGCTTCTCTGCGATGCGTGTAATCACTTCATCTTTCAGAGCTTTACCGTAAGCCAGCGTCATGTAAGAGGTAATGTGAATACCGTGCTGTTTTGCCCAGTTCACGACTTTGCGGTTTTGCAGATATGGGGACAGTTCAATCTGGTTGGTCGCAATATTTTCTGCTCCAACAGCCGCAATCGCTTTTTCCATCAGTGGGATGGTGAAGTTGGAGATACCAATTTCACGGGTCAGACCCTGCTCTTTCGCTTCCAGCAATGCCTTCATAAACTCTTCCACTGCCACGGCATCATTCGGTGATGGCCAGTGGACCAGAGTCAGATCCACGTAGTCGGTACGCAGTTTTTTCAGGCTCTCTTTCAGGCCTGGGATCAGTTTGTCTTTGCTGAGGTTCTCAATCCAGATTTTGGTGGTGATAAAAAGCTCGTTACGCGGCACGCCACTCTCTTCAATCGCCTGACCAACAGCAGCTTCATTTTCATAAATCTGTGCCGTATCAACAGTGCGATAGCCAAGCTCAAGTGCGGTTTTTACAGATGCGATAACAATGTCGTCTTTCAGGCGGAAAGTGCCCAGACCAAATGCAGGGATAGTCATGTCATTCCTCGTTAATCATAGTGTTTGTTAACTGAGGAGGATTATCACTGTTGCTGTTATGCTGAAAAAGAGCGTAAAACGCAGAGGATTTTTGCTAATTTAGCAATAAATATACAACAGACAAGAAAAAAGCCCTGAGCGTTAACTCAGGGCTTTCAATAAGTGGCGGAACGGACGGGACTCGAACCCGCGACCCCCTGCGTGACAGGCAGGTATTCTAACCGACTGAACTACCGCTCCACCGAAGACTGCTGTAACCACCGGATTCATGCACCGGCTTACTACTTAATTTGATGCCTGGCAGTTCCCTACTCTCACATGGGGAGACCCCACACTACCATCGGCGCTACGGCGTTTCACTTCTGAGTTCGGCATGGGGTCAGGTGGGACCACCGCGCTAAAGCCGCCAGGCAA